>CAZJHF010000105.1:0-11045 GCA_964545505.1 uncultured Desulfobacterales bacterium
CAGGTCGGTGATTTCCAGCTGCTGTTCTTTGATTTTTTTGGTTGTAAAGTCCTGGTCTGCCCGCTGGGCGGAAATGGTCGCTATAATATTATCCAGTTGCTGTTCAAAAGACTGATCCCGCATATCGGGTGCCGCCAGTCGGCTGGATGTCTTGTAAAGCACATTTTCGATGTTGAGAGCAATTTGCTCCGGTGTCATCTGCTGGAATTTGATGGTTTCCTTGGCGATTTCCATATGGCGGCGCGCCAGAAAAAGGGCTTCATTGGCCAATGTGCTCATCTGTTCCTTTTGGTAAGGATTTTCGGTGATAAATGAATCGGCCTCTGTAAATTTATTTCTAGCAGCCGTGTAAGACGCCGGTGCAATTTTATCGGTTTTTTGTTTTTCGGCCGCTCGCAGCAGATTGCGCACCTGACCGATGGTGCTCACTTTTATTGCCCTTATTTCCAGCTGGCGAAATTTTTCGGCCACCTCGGCCTGGTTTCGCTGGGCATAGCCCAGATTTTCTTTTTCGATGGCATGCGTGAGCTCCAAAAATTCTTCTTCAACGGCTGTATAATCCTTGCCGAGCCCGGCCGCCCCGGCCTTGCGGGCCAGCTCGCGAGCTTCGATAACTTCAGGCAGTGTGGCTTTGGAAACTTTTGCTATTTTTTGGGCGCGGTCAAGCTGGGCCTGTCCGGTGGCGATATTTTCAAAAATTTTTAAAAGCTCAGCCCCTTCATCCAGAAGTCTTTTGGATTCGTTGAGCGAAGATTCAGCCTTGGCAAACCAGGTCGGTGCCAGAACATTTATTTTTTCGTTGCGGGCCAGGGCAATCTCGCTGTCCAGTTTGTTAACCAGTTCCTGCGGATGCTCTGATTTTGGGATGGATTGAACTTCCAGTTGGCGGCCGCCGCAGGCCGCAACTAAAAATAAAATCATTAAGAGCCATACGATTCGCCTATAGCAGATCTGTTGTATCATTTTTCTAAACCTTTTTTAAATCCGATAGATGACCGCATTTCGCGAGTATACAATATGAATATTTGTATCAAAATGATTATTTTTACAAAATAAAATCCTTCACAGCAAGCTAAAATTTTTGCGTCCTAACCTCAGCGATGATATTTTCTTGAAAAATAGGCCACCCTGCATGGTTGTGCTTTGACCTTTAAGATATTAAAATGTATGGTGCACACCAAAGTTTCATATTCCATGTTAAGCGTTTTATACCGCTTGTCATTATAATGTTCGGAATAACGCAAAAAAGGATGGCGGCATAAGTGTTGTAGCAAAAAAACGTCCTGCAATCGGAACGTTTTTTTGACAACAACTATAGAAATGAAAACAAACCCCATTAAAGATCTAATTCTTTCATATGCCCATACGAATAACCGCTGTTTATCCTGTGGTACCGACGAAAATATGGGTAGACGAAAATACTGCTCTATCGATTGTCGCCAGAAGCTGCGTTACAGTTTGAACATGCGCTCGGGTTTGTTAAGAGCGCTCAGCACCAAGTATGCGGTCTTCTATTTTACGACTTCCCTTATTTTTCTGGATGTGTTGCCATATGGCTCAGCGAATATCTTCAGTTTTCTGTTTCCGCGCAGCGTCGGACGAAAACCGGTTGATGATTTCACCACACTGTCCAATGTGCTGGGGCGGGCCTGGTGGGCTGAAAAGCGCCGGACCAACAAGCGCTATATTGCCACACAGCATGTTTTGGAAAGAGCCAAGAATCAAGATACCGGTTACGATTCAATCAAACCATATGAAATCGTGGAACCGGCGCGAATGGCCAAATCATTGACCTTTCTTAAACTGGGCCGTGCGGATCTGAATTCACCTGAATTGCAAAGAATCATTAAAAGTGCTTACCGACAGCAGGCTAAAACCCATCACCCCGATCAGGGGGGCGATGCTGCCGTTTTTTTGCGGGTTCAAAAGGCCTATGAGCAGCTGATGGACTGGGCTGAAAAACCGACCTACACGCGCCGCCGCGGTTTTCCGGATAAATGGTTTTATGAAGGTAGTACTAATCGGTGGATACAACCCGCCGCCATAAAACTGGCTTAATACCGCATGATTTTCCCGATGGCTGCGTTACAATTCGTTTCAAAATGCTCGCGTACTATCGTGTACGCTCCGCTTTTGAAACGAATCAAACCTTGCCCTCGAAAAAATTCTGCGGTTTTAAGCTAGTTTTAGTTTAAATTTTTTAAACGGCATTGTTTTCAAGGAAAACGATCCTGTTAGCAACTTATTTACTGTAGGATTGTTAAATTAGGCAAATTTTATTACTAACGGGCCTAGCCGACAGCGGCGGCGACCATGGCCTGTACATTCTCCAGTTTGGCATTGGCCGGGATATCACAGCCGGACTGCAATATGAACCCTTGCGGGCCAAGCTGCCGGATCAGGCGCGTGCAGTATGCGTAAATATCCGCTGGTTCCTTTAAAAACAGCATCGACGCCGGAACATCGCCCATAATACATATGTGGTCGCCCAGAATTTCTTTGGCTTTGAAAATGTCGGTTTCACCGTCCAGGGCCATGATACATTTTCGCCGGGGAAGTTCTTTGAAACGTTCAAGCTCACGCGTCCAAGCTGAATCCAGATGCAGCAATGCGATCAGACCGGCATCAACCACTTCAAAGACCAGTTTGCGGAAATAGGGCCACACAAACCGATTCCACATAGTCGGTGATAACAAGTATGGCGCCGATCGCCAACCGCCAACCCACACCAGCGGGTATCCAAGGGTTTTTGCCCGCCGGATTATTTTGTGCGCCAGATGCGGTAGGATCGCATCCATGGCAGCCTCGACTTTATCCGGTATATCGATCAGATCCATCGCAAATTCCATCAAGGAGCGTGCCCCGCACAGCAGTTCAATTGGCGTCGTGATGTCGCCTCCGGTCAACACCGGTACACCTATGTGTTGCCATTCAGCGCGCACATTAATGGATTTACGTTCGGGTGAAAAATATTCAGACGGCACATCATTGAGGATGCGCTCCCGCATCATTTTTTTAAAAAAGTCCGGCCATCCCAGATCCAGGATGCGGCTATAGTCATCCCGGTCCATCAACTCTGTTTCAACCACCTGCCACATTTCATTTTCCGGTAAATCCACTCCCGGTACGCGTACCTTTGCCATAAAATCATAACACAGGGCGTATGGCCAAAATGCGCCATAGTTGATCGCATCTCCATCACCCACCAGCTCAAATGCCTTGATCATGGTGTCAATATTGGTTCGGGGAGATCTTAGAAACGCCGCCATAGGTGTTTGGGTGGCATAAGCCGCAAATCCGGAATACTCCAGAACAACCGGTGTCCGATCCGGCTTTTCCAGGGCAACGGTCTTTAAGATTCGATCCAACCGCTCATTGTATAGATCTTCAGTGCTCATGCTATTTGGCTTGTTTTTTTTTACCGCAGAGGCGCAGAGTTCGCAGAGAGAAATATCTTTTAGTTATTCGTTGAGAGGACGAAAAAATATCTCTGCGAACTCTGCGCCTCTGCGGTGAGTAAACAAAATGGAATCGATTCTACCGTTCAAAGACCGCACCTCGATCCGCGCTGGACACCATCTTTGCATAGCGGGCCAGATAACCGCTTTTGACCGTCGGCTCAAACTCGGGCAAAGCGGCGATCCGTTTGCGAATCTCTTCATCGGTTAGCTGGACGTTCAGGCCCTTTCGAGGAATATCTATTTCAATGATATCGCCTTCGCGTAGAGCTGCGATCGGGCCGCCGGCGGCAGCTTCCGGAGAAACGTGCCCGATGGCCGCCCCGCGGCTGGCGCCTGAAAAGCGGCCGTCGGTGATCAGGGCCACATGCTTATCCATTCCCATACCGGCCAGCGCAGATGTGGGCGACAGCATTTCGCGCATTCCGGGCCCGCCTTTTGG
Source organism: uncultured Desulfobacterales bacterium (assembly GCA_964545505.1). Classification (GTDB taxonomy): domain Bacteria; phylum Desulfobacterota; class Desulfobacteria; order Desulfobacterales; family JAHEIW01; genus JAHEIW01. The sequence goes on from CAZJHF010000105.1 coordinate 3,901, forward strand.
CCCCTCATAGCGAACCACGATCACTTCGCCTTTTTTAATCTGCGCATCCATGATGGCCTCAAACACATCTTCTTCAGAGTTAAAAATCCGGGCCGGACCCGCATGGGTCAGCATTTCCTCAGAGACGGCTGCCTGCTTTACAATGGCGCCATCGGGCGCCAGGTTTCCGGTGAGGATGGCCAATCCACCGCCGCGGTGGACCGGTTTTTCAATTGAACGAATGACCGCATAATCTTTGACGCCGGCGTTTATGTCGGTCAGCATGTCGCCAACGGATTTCCCGTAGACTGTCGGCGGGTTGGTTTTGATGAGTTTGGCTTTATGCAGTTCGGCCAAAATGGCCGGGATGCCACCGGCATAAAATAGATCCACGACGTGATGGGGACCGGCGGGCGCAATAGAGGTCAGATGGGGAACTTTGGCGGTAAAGGGATCCAGATCCCTGAGGGTTAAATCCAGGCCGGCATAATAGGCCAAAGCCGGAATGTGCAGCGCCGTATTGGTGGAACCGCCCAGCGCCATATCGGCCGCAATGGCGTTGTGAAACGCGTCTGCTGTCATGATATCGCGGGGCTTCAAATCCTTTTGGACGAGCTCGACTGATTTGTAGCCGGTCTCTTTAGCCAGCCATATGCGTTCCGAAAAAACAGCCGGAGCACTGCCATTAAAAGGCAGCGACATGCCCAGCGCTTCCGAAAGATTGTTCATGGTATTGGCAGTAAACATTCCCGAACAGGATCCGGCCCCGGGGCAGGCAGCGCATTCAAATGTATCCAGTTCTTCTTCGGAAATCTTTCCGCTTTGAAAACGACCGACGGCTTCAAAAACTTTATCCAGGCCCGTATCTTTGCCCTGGACCTTGCCTGGCAGCATCGGCCCGCCGGACAAAAAAATCGCGGGGATGTTCAATCTAGCAGCAGCGATCAGCATGCCCGGTATGATCTTGTCACAGGATGCCAGCAAAACCAACCCATCAAAAGGATGGGCAACCGCCATGGTTTCGACCGTGTCGGCAATCAATTCCCGGCTGGGTAGTGAATACTTCATGCCATCATGGTTCATGGCGATGCCGTCACAAATGCCGATGGTGTTAAAGACCAGCGGCGTGCCTCCGGCTGCATATACACCGGCTTTAACCGCATCTACCAGCTTGTCCAGATGCATGTGCCCCGGTATGATCTCATTGAATGAGTTGGCGATGCCGATCATAGGCCGTTCCAACTCCCAGTCCGTGAAGCCATCTGCTCTTAGCAGGGAACGATGGGGTGCTCTTTCGGGGCCTTTGGTCATCAAATCACTTCGTTTGCTCATTTTATTCCTCATATTTTTGTAAGGTTGGGGAGTTTATCTGTCATAGCGGAATAAATTATCAGTCCCGCCTATGGCGGGATCTGAATGCATTAGGGAGCGTTGCGCAAGAACAGGCAACCACCTCCTGGCCTGCTAATTGGATCGATGCTAATTAGACCGCCAACGCATTGCTTTATTGTTAAACGCTGTTCTTTCGCTACGACACCTTATGCATGAGTTTGCGCGATGCAGTCGCTGATGATTAATTCCGCAACCCATCATGATTTTTATTATTCATTTATGGGTTTCAACAATTTTTCCACATATACGCTGACGGGGATCAGCTTTTGGGCCAGCATAATCTCTTCGGTTTGTTGCCAGGCGGCCACATCGATGGTGCCGAAATCAAATTTCGCAGAGGGCATCATTAAGATGCGGGTGGCAGGCAGCTGCTGGCGAATGATCTCCTCTGGTGTTTCTTTATTGTATTTTAGTATCAGTGCTATGACCGTTTCTGTATTGGCCGGGTCCAGCGCCTCCCGCCAGCCCTCAAGCAACGCTTTGATAAACCGCTGAACCGTTTCACGTCTGTCCTCAAGCATTTTACGGGTGGTGACCACTGAGTTGGCGACAAATTGGATGCCCATTTTGCTGGGGTCCATCAGATCAAAGCGTTCCCCCGCTTTTAGCAGCTTGGCACCGATAATGGGTGCCTGGGCATTGCGATAGAGGGGCCAGAGATCGACTTTGCCCTGATAGAACGGGGTATAGTCGTAACGCACACTGAAAAGGTTTACCTCACTTTCTTGAATGCCGTATTTGGCCAGCAGCGCCCGCATGATGGTTTCATCATTGCCCCCATGGGTAACACCGATGGTTTTGCCCTTAAGATCCTGAGGGGTTTTTAGCGGTGTTTTATCCGGGCGATATATCCAATGCAGCGGATTGATTTGAAAAAGCTGGGCGATGACTACAATCGGCGAGCCTTTGGAAACCGCCCTGATCACCTGATCGGCCGAGGCGACACCAAACTGCGCATGGCCCAATTCGAGCTCCTTGATGGCGTCTTTTTCAGGCCCCCCTGGTTTGACATTTACCGCCAGGCCCTGTTTTTCGAATAATCCGCTGTCAAGGGCGTAAAGATCTCCGACCACACTGATGTTATATAGCCACTTAAGCCGGTAACTGACTTCTTCCAGCGGTTTTTCAGTCTCCGGGGCGCAGCCTACCAAAATTAGGATAAGGATCAAACCCATTACTGGCAAACCGAAATGATCAAACAGTTGTCGCTGCATCTATTACCTCCTGTAGGACCTTGAATCGCTTATACGCTGCCGATACGTTTTTTAATAACCATACCCAGCCATTCCAGGAGCACCAGATAGATTGAGGTGCAAATCCCGATTAAAAAAAGCGCAACCAGAATTTTTGCCAGATCGCTCTGGTAAAGGGCGATTCGAATACTGTATCCAATACCTGCATTGGCTGCAATAAATTCGGCCACAATTGTGCCCACCATGGCCAGGGTGGCACTTCCGACAATAACAGTCATCAGTTTATGAATATTTTCAAAAGCCCGGATTTTGGCCTGAAGTTGCCAGTTCATTCTACGGGTGGATTCAAAGAAATGTTCGATTTCAGTCACCGGTTCCGACAGTATTCCGATGATCGACAGCAATAATGGGAAATAGCAGATCATTGCGGCGATGAGTAAGCGGGAAGAGAGCCCATCCCCTAACAGGATAAAAATAATCGGGGCCACAGCCACAATGGGGTAGGCTTGAATATTGTAAGCCGCCACGCGGATAAAAGAACCAATCCAGATGGTTAAGCGTCCGATAATGCCCACCACCGTTGCCATGCAAATGGACAATAGGTGACCCAGAATAGCGACCGCAAGCGTATTGAGCACTGCCAGCAGGTAAAGCCCGAAATAGCGCCGACAGGCGATCCCGATTTCTGTAAAGCCCGGGATGACGTAATCAGATAAATTTAGGCTATATTTTACCAGCATCAGGGCGGCAAAGCCGATAAAATAGATCATTAAAAATTGATAAATACGCCTATGCAGCATTGACGATCTCCAGCATGCAATGCTCAAGATCCTTCTCTTTCAATTGCTGACGGCCATTAAAATTCTGTCCTTGAATCGATACGGCCTGGGGCTCTTTATGGTGGCTGCGCAGCACAAGGATCTGTTTGCAAAATTTTGCAACCTCAACCACATTATGCGAGATGTATAAAAAACAGCGATCCGGATACAGGGCTTTGATTTTTAATATAATTTTTTCTTTGGTGCCTTCATCAACATTGGCCAGGCTTTCGTCCATAATCAGCAGGTCAAAGTCCTGGAGCAGATAGCGGGTCAAGTTGGTCCGGTTTTGCTGCCCCAACGACAGTTGCACGAAGCGGGAATTCAAACAGGATTCAAGCCCAAACGAATCCAGCAGTTCTTCCATGCGCTGCCGGTTGGGTGCCGGCGTAATTTGAGCCAAATGGTCATGGACACTGTACCATCCTGGAAGCCGTTCCAGATTATAGGTGTAAAGGACATGGTCCACTTGATGGTATCGAATATCTCCGGAAAATTCTTTGATCGCCCCGCTAATCATCTTTGCCAGGGTCGTTTTGCCGACACCGGATGGTCCGAACAATGCGTGAAAGCCGGGCGCGGTCACCTGGCAGCCCAATTGCCGGAATACATTTCTGGTGGATCCCGGATAGGTATAATTGATGTCCCTTAATTCGAGCTGCATTTTCCCTCTAAAATAAAACGGATTAAAAAGGTTCAAATTTGAATTAAAGACTGGTCTGTCAGCGTCAGTCTCTTTAAGCCATCGGAAGTCATCACATAATCATCCTCCAATCCGATAACGCCTTTTTGGGGAAAAACAAATTTGGGCTCCAGGGCCAGCACCATGCCATTTTCCAGTTCGCCGTCAAAACGCGTTGAAATGATTGGGTATTCATCGATTTCCAGTCCGATGCCATGCCCGATGAATTTAACCTGACCTTCCCCGTATCCCATAAAAAAGTCGGCCAGGCCCTCTTTTTCTGCCTTTTGCGCAGCTGTTTCATAGAGCTCAGCGCATGGAATCCCCGGTCGAGCTTTTTCAACCAAAAGGGATAGTATCTCCTGAGAACAGGCGTGGGCCCTTTTTAAGCGCTCTGAAAGTGTTCCAACAACATAGGTTCTGAATTGATCGCCGACATAGCCGTTAATCGCAACGCCGTAGTCGATCCCGATGGGTTCATTTTTGCGTACCTTACGAAATCCGGCGCCCTGGGCCATGGCCGGTGTATTACCGGTGCCGCCGTGGGGGCTGTTTAACAGCGAAACGGTTGCGCCGCTGCGACCGGCCAGCACGTGAGCGTAGGTCATTTCCTGGTTCCAACCGCGCATGCGCAGCATGCCCATATGGCCTTCCCGTCGCGCAATCATGGCCAGATGCCCGTCGATTTCCAGCTCGGTAATGCCCTCGCGAATAATGTTTTTGAGTTGAGTCAAACCGGTGTGCAATACGGCGGCGGACTTTTTAATCTGTTCTATTTCATAATCTGACTTTACCATACGCAATCTGCGGATGAGGCCGGATATATCCTTCCAGCTGCATTGCGGCAGGGATTGCTGAAACCACAAATACAGATTAGCCGGCAGAACATCCATCTCAAGGCCGCCCCGCTCCAAGCGACTAAAGCCGAAATCCTTTAAGATATGTGGAATTGTATTTTTATTTTTGACCGCAATGATATTTTCTACCGAAGATTCAAGCTCGGCCCGCTTGAGATTTTTTAGGACCATCAGGAGGGGCTGACCGTGTGCGGGCACAAATAAAACAGCCGATTGTATGGTTCCGCTAAAATAAAAAAGATCAGCGTTCTGCCAAATAAAGGCACCCTCCAGCTGGCGGGATGCCAGTTGGGTCTGGAATCTTGAGATACGCTGATGTATTTCCTGGCGGGGGACGGTCTGCATTACTTTTGCTTCATTTTTTTACCGACATTCCAGCATCTGGCCACTGTTTGGCCGATCGACCAGTATTGTACACTGCTCATGTCAAACAATAAAGGCTTAACCCGGCTAAGATCCACCTTGCCGTCTACGAGCACGGTTTCATCGGCGTAGGATTCGACAATTTCACCGATAAACAGATCATGAGTGGGCGTGTCGTAGACATCATAGAGTTTGCATTCCATGTTGATGGGGCATTCGCTGATCATGGGCGCGTTTTCCAGCTGACCGTAAAAAATCTCGAATACATCGGATTTATCCGTTTTCTTGCCGCTGACCAGACCGATGTAATCGGTGGCCACAACCAGATCTTCCGATGGAATGTTGACACTGAAGGCCTTGTTCTCTTTGATGCCGGCATTGGTATAGTGGGGCTTGCCCATGCTCAGAGATATCAGAAAGGGTTTGGCGTGATTAACGATACCGATGTGGGCTATGGTGATAAAGTTGGGCCTGCCTTCTACTTTAGCGCCAACAATTGTCGTTGGTGTCGGATACAGTAGATTCATGCCGGCGAGTGTTTTTTTCATCATGTCCCTCCACTGATTACTTGCTACACCTGTTGCTGGGTTTGCCGCAAATATAAATACAGGCCTATTCCGCCGGCAATCATCAGTGCGCAAAGAATTTGTCCCATGGAAAAGGACTGAAAGATAAAGCCGATATGGGCATCAGGCTGGCGAAAGAATTCGATGAAAAACCGTACCGTCCCATAACCGATCACATAAAAAGCGAGCATAGTGCCTCTGGGTTTTTTAATTTTACGAATGCTCCAAAGAATGACAAAAAGAAATAGGCCCTCAAAAAAAGCTTCGTATAGCTGGGATGGATGCCGGAGAGCTGAATTTGGTGCTTGGGGAAAATACATGCCGATTGGCGAGCTGGTTGCGCGACCGAACAATTCCCCGTTCATAAAATTTCCAAGCCGGCCAAAAGTATAACCCAGGGGAACTGCGGTAAAATATAAATCCATTACATCCCAGAATTCCAGTTTGTTCTTGCGGATGTACCATGTGACAGCCAGCAATGCCCCGATTAGACCTCCATGGTAGGACATGCCGGAGATACCGGTAAAGGCAAAGCCGTTTGAGAATGAAAACGGCAAAAAGGTCTCAAGCGGATGACGCAGATAATAGGCTAAATTATAAAACAACACATAGCCCAGACGCGCACCGATAATCAGTCCCAGAATGGCGTAGGTGGTGATATCATTAACCTGATCTTTGTTGAAAGCAAAACGTTCCTCATGCTTGATGCGATACAGCACAAGGAAATAGGTCAGGGCAAAGGCCACAATATAAGACAATCCATAATACTGGACTTTGAACCAGCCGATTTCAAACAGAACCGGGCTTATGTTTTGCGGCAGATGCTGCCACCAATCCCAGAATTCGCTCATCGATAGAGAGTTATCGCTCCTTTCCCTTATTTCGGCCCATAATATGGTATATATTTTTTAATGTCAAAGTATCGCCCGGAATGCATGGGGCTGGAGTGAGTCGGCACAGTTTTTAGTTGAAATATTTTATAGGTGTGGAATACTAGAATATGTCTAAAGAATGGTTCTACACCAGATGGGTTCAGCCCTTCGGAGGCAACATGTTTGAAGCGCAAGATCGAAGAATTCATTTTGGGCTGCTCATTATTCGATCGCCGTTAAACTGGAAAAGAAATAGACACTAATGGTCGCGTCCTTTGCCGGCCGGGATAAAATTTAATGACTTCTCTGGAATCGACTGCATCCATCTTTGATATCTCTGTCAACCGCAGCAGTTCGGGCGAGTTCATCATCAACTGGAAAAGTAAACACAAGCAGCTGCCGATATCCGTTTATCACGGCACG
>CAZJHF010000106.1:0-11025 GCA_964545505.1 uncultured Desulfobacterales bacterium
ATGCGGAAATCAAAAGATAAAATCCCCTGACGCCATCCCCTGAAAACGCCTGGCTGAATACGCCCGATCCCTTTCTTATCACCAAGAACACGAAGTGAAAACATATCATTTTACCTTTGTCTCTTTGTGTCCATCGTGCCCTTCGTGTCTGTATAGGCATCACTTGAGTTTATATTGGCGGGTTTCGCCGGTTTTTATATCATTACCGGTTTTGACAAACGTGCGCTCCCAGAAGGTGATCTCGCCGGATTGATCAAACAATACCACCGAAGACGATCGGGTGCCATAATCCGGACTGATGATAAACATTGGTGCCAGCATTCGCTCCCATTCCAAGCCGACACCGGTCTCGGGCAATTCCGCATCCGCCGGTTGCGATCGATCCGCAAGAATGTCCAAAATTTTTTCGGCATTTATCTTTTGGCGCCCCTTGAACTGGTTGTGCAGCATTGCTTTTCCCCTTTGAACCTTCGGCCAGGTGGTGTCGATCAGACGGTTGCTGATCCCGTAAATTCCTGGCCTTAGTTGCTGTACGCCAGCTGAGCGATTTGAGGTGTAGTACAGCCCACCGGTATCACCGGCGATTAAATTAAACCCGTTGTAGCGCTGCCCGATTTTGCTGACTGCATCCAGGTAATCCCGCGGAGATGAATTGCCGACCAGATATTCTCGAATAAGGATACCGCGCGAAGGCGCATCGGGCATAAGAGCGGCTGGCTCCCGGTAATTGGTGATGGCCGCGATTCTCCCGCTGCGGCTGACGCCCAGCCAGGTTCCGTTGCCTTTTGAATCCCGTCCGGCCAGCACTTCAGGATGGTCAGACCAGTAGGCCAGAGCGCTGGTGGGCCGGTTGTAAAATTCATCCCGGTTGGCTGCCAGAATCAGCGGGTAAGCCGGGTGTGTCTTATATGAAAAAAGGATTAGGCACATCGGATCCTCGTTGACCTTCGCTGGATAAGCATGGTATAGATCACTCTTTTATCCCGATCGCCAATATTGCACTGTGTTAGAGGCGAAGGGGAAATGAACTCGTGTGCGGCCCCACAAATAATTTACAAAATTAAAGTGCGTTGTCCGGTCAGGTCATTTTCTGAAAGGTGCTATGATTTTCAGAGTGCCGGTGCCCTGATATTTGGAATTCGACCCGCGCTAAGGATTGGGACTAAAACTTTGGTGCCCATCATCCCAAATATCGGGCCACAGTGTTGCCAATTCGTTAATAATCGGTACATCGCCCAGAAAAAAACATGACCGTCCTGCAAATGAGCACAGGCACCTTGTCAGTGCGCTTTATTTCGATCAAAGCGATATGGGCAGTAAAATTCATGGGACACACGAGAAGCCGTTTCAAAACCACTTATAGCTATCAAAGAGCGGGATATTTGTAAATCGCTGGGTATGAAAGTGTAATGATTTAAGTCTTTTTATTGAATTGAGGAGGTTTCAGCATGAAAGAGGTTGTAATTGTTAGCGGCTCGAGAACGGCAATCGGAGCATTTGGCGGTGGGTTAAAAGACGTGCCCGTGACAGAATTGGGCGCAATTGTCATGCAAGATGCCTTAAAACGGGTGAACCTGAAACCGGTGGCCGGCGCCGGCATGAAGGCGGCGGCGCCGGACAAGCTTAAAGACCAGGGCCTTATCGAACTGGAAGAACAGTCCTTCGATTGGGCTGATGACGGCCAGCCGGTAACGGTGGACGAGGTCATCATGGGCAACGTCTTGCAGGCGGCCCAGGGACAGAATACAGCCCGGCAGGCGATGGTCCGTGCCGGCATTCCCAAAGAGACCCCGGCCTTTACGATCAACAAAGTCTGCGGTTCCGGTCTCAAAGCAATCGCTTTAGGGGCTTCGGCCATTATGCTCGACCAGGCCGAGGTGATTGTCGCCGGCGGTCAGGAAAACATGAGTTTGGCCCCGATGGCGTTGCCCAAGGCGCGCTGGGGGCATCGGATGGAACTGACCGGCGTGGGTGACGTTTTGGATCTGATGGTATTTGACGGCCTCTGGGAAATTTTTTACGGCTATCATATGGGCCTTACGGCAGAAGCCATTGCCGCAATGTATGATATTGGTCGGCAGGAGCAGGACGAACTGGGTGTACTCAGTCACACACGCGCGCGTTCGGCCATCAATGAAGGCCTTTTTGCCCAGGAGATTGCAGCGGTTACCATTCAAACCCGCAAAGGCGAAATTGTATTTGACTCCGATGAGCGCCCCATGGACACGAATATGGAAAAAATGGGTAAGCTAAGACCGGCGTTCAAAAAAGAGGGTACGGTAACAGCCGGGAATGCCTCGGGCATCAATGACGCTGCTGCAGCCGTCGTGTTGATGAGTGCCGATAAGGCCAAATCCTTATCCCTGGAGCCGATCGTTAAAATCAAAGGCTTCGCTTCCGGTGGCGTGGACCCGGCTTATATGGGATTGGGACCGGTTCCGGCGGTGAGAAAGGTCTTAAAAGCAGCCGGCATGACCCTAAGGGATATCCAGATGATCGAACTCAATGAAGCATTTGCCGCCCAGGCTATCGGGTGTATGCGCGAACTGGGCATTGACAATGATCGCCCCAATGAGCTGGGCAGCGGCATCTCACTGGGCCATCCCATCGGTTGTACCGGTGCCCGGCAGATGGTGACCGGCATGAACCACATGCGGCGCCAGGGTTACAATACGGGTTTGTTTACGATGTGCATCGGTGGCGGAATGGGAATGGCAATGATCGTAGAACGCTAAATCAAAGGATCCGGTCATGTTCGGTTTTCATATATAGTTTCATTCGTAAACCTGAACCCGGTGCGTTAAAATTTATATCGAGATTAGATCATTCAACCTTGAACTTTTAAACCCTGAACGCCGAACCTTTTTATCAACTTTTTCCTTTACTTTATTCGTAATAATTGCTAATAGTTAGTTAATTTTTAAGCCTTAAATGCCATTGAAAATATTGGATTTTTCGGCCGCCGAAATCACCGTGCTGTAAACGTGCTTTTGCGCTGCAGATTTTTGTTCAGATGCCAACTAAAAATGGGTGGCTCATTTCCAACATTCAGATCGCGGCGGACTCAACACCCCCCCCTGGCAAAGGTTTTTGGCAACCATAAGGAGGTTCAATATCAATGAACGTTAGCCGCAAATTGGGTATTCTGGTATTTTATGCCGTTCCTGCTATTATCGGCGGCGGCATTTTGTTTCATTTGTCGGGTGGTAGCTGGATGTATGTTTGGATTTATGAAATTCTGCTGCTGTTAACAGCGGGAGGATTTATTACCCGATAAAGCGCCGGTCCTCAAACCTTACAAGCGCCCTCTCTTGATGATTACCATTGCAATGGCCAACCCAAATCTTGGGCAATAGCCTTTCTGTTTATTTATACCTTTATGTATGGAGGGGATGTGTACCAACACGGTTCGCGAAATATGATTCTATGGTTTTTTCTGGCGGTTTTCATCCTATCCTGCGTATTGATGGGTTGGCTGCTGTGGCCGTTCTTTTCGGTCATTATCCTGGCCATCGTTGTGACGGCCGTGTTTACGCCGGTATACAAATTGTTGAATCGCAGGTTGAATCCAACCCTGTCGTCGTTGCTTACCTGTGTTCTGATATTTTTCGTTTTATTTCTGCCGCTTTCTTTTTTGGTCGGCATTTTAGCCAATGAAGCCTGGGAATTATATCTGACGGCCAGAAGTGCTCTGCAAGACAAACCCATCATGGAGTTGCTTGAAAAAAGTGATATATTCGACAAAGCCAATCACTTTTTGGCGCGGTTTAAAATTGAAATTACAGGTGAGCAACTTAACCGGGCAATTGCCGAGGTCGGCAGGGTTGTAGCACTCTTTTTGTATGAGCAGGCCCGTTCCATCACCACCAATGTGCTCAAATTTATTGTCAATTTCTTTTTTATGCTGCTCATCATATTTTACCTGCTCATCGATAGCCCGCGCTTAATATCCTTTATTGTTAAAATGTCGCCTTTGCCGGATGATCAGGACCAAATTTTAATTCAAAAGTTTAAGGATATTGCCACCGCCATTCTATTAGGCAATGGTTTGGCCGGACTGATCCAGGGCATCCTGGGCGGGGTCGTCTTCGCCTTCTTTGGCCTAAAATCGCCTTTTGTTTGGGGGGTCATCATGGCCCTGCTGGCGTTTTTGCCCATTTTGGGAATCGGGATTGTATTTGTGCCGGCTGCCATGCTTTTATTTTCCCAGGGCCGTATTGGCGCTGGCGCCTTTTTTCTGGTGTTTTACATTGTCCTATCAGGTAGCATTGAATATTTATTCAAGCCCAAACTGGTGGGGCAAAGGGTGCGCATGCATACCCTGATTGTTTTTTTATCGATTATGGGTGGACTGAAGCTATTCGGGATACTGGGCATTATCTACGGCCCACTGGTGGTCACGGCATTTTTGACACTGTCCGAAATATATCTGGCCAGTTATCGGCAGATGGTTGAAACGTCTCAATAGCCACTCTGGTAGATGGTTTCAGGTGTCAGGTGTCAGATGTTAAAGGCCAGAGGACTGCTGTTAGAGGACGAGCAACATATGTCCCCCACCAGCTTTTTGCTGACACCTGAACACTGAAACCTGACACCTTTTTTAATAATAACCAATATCGTTCCAACACGGGGTAAAAATGTATCACAGCGAAAATCATGCTGAAATCAGCATCGAAAAAGAAATGAAAAAATCCTATCTGGATTACGCCATGAGCGTCATCATCGGCCGGGCCTTGCCGGACGTCCGGGATGGGCTGAAACCGGTCCACCGACGGGTGTTGTTTGCCATGCGGGAGCTTAAAAACGACTATAATAAAGCGTATAAAAAGTCGGCCCGCATTGTCGGTGATGTCATTGGTAAATACCATCCCCACGGTGATGCTGCTGTTTATGATACAATTGTGCGCCTGGCCCAGGATTTTTCCATGCGTTACCCGCTGGTTGATGGTCAGGGAAATTTCGGCTCCGTTGATGGAGATCCGCCGGCAGCCATGCGGTACACTGAAATCCGGATGATGCGCCTGGCCCAGGAAATGTTGGCCGACCTGGAAAAAGAAACCGTTAATTTTTTACCCAACTATGATGAATCCTTAATGGAGCCAACGGTGTTACCGGCCAAATTCCCCAGTTTGCTGGTAAATGGCTCGGCCGGAATCGCCGTGGGCATGGCCACCAACATTCCGCCCCATAATCTGTCTGAAGTCATCGATGCCCTCAACGCCCTTATCGATAATCCCGATATTTCCATCAATGCGCTTGTTAAACTTGTACCGGGTCCTGATTTTCCGACCGGCGGCATTATTTATGGAACCGCGGGAATACGAGATGCTTACACTACCGGTCGGGGTAGTATCCGTATCAGAGCTAAAATAGTTGTTGAAAAAGACAAGCGCACCCAGCGGGAAACCCTCATCGTCAACGAGCTTCCCTATCAGGTTAACAAGGCCAAGCTGATCGAAAAGATTGCGCTACTCATACGGGACAAAAGTATTAGCGGTATCCGATTCGTGCGGGATGAATCGGATCGTGACGGCATGCGCATCGCACTGGGGCTAAAAAAAGACCAGATTGCCGCAGTGACCATCAATCAGCTTTATAAACACACGCGCCTGCAGGTCAGCTTCGGAAGCATCTTTTTAGCGGTTGTTAACGGCCGGCCCGAATTGTTGAATTTAAAGGAGATCTTGCAGAATTTCATCCTGCATCGCAAGGAAATCGTTATTCGGCGGACACGCTTTGATTTGAAAAAAGCGGAAGATCAGGCGCATATCTTGGAAGGCTTGAAGATCGCTCTGGACAATCTGGATGAAGTGGTGGCCCTCATCCGGGCAGCCAAGTCACCGGCAGATGCGAAATCTCAGCTGATTAAAAAATTCAGCCTGTCTGAAAAGCAGGCTCAGGCCATTTTGGACATGCGATTGCAGCGGCTTACCGGGCTCGAGCGTGAAAAAATCCAAAAGGATTATAAAAATATCCTTAAAGATATTGCCCGATTTAAAGAAATTTTGGCCAGTGAGCGCCTGGTGCTCAATATTATTAAAGAAGAGCTCAGCGAGATACAGGAGCAGTTCGGCGATCAGCGCTTAACCGAACTGGTTGAAGAGACAAAAGAAATTACGATCGAAGACATGATCGTAGAAGAGGATATGGTGGTCACCATTTCCAAGCGTGGTTATATCAAGCGCAACCCCATCACCCTTTACCGCAGCCAGCGCCGGGGAGGGAAGGGTAAAACCGCCATGGGGACAAAAGAAGATGATTTTGTCGAACATTTGTTCGTCGCCTCCACTCACCACACCTTTATGTTCTTTACCAATTTGGGCAAGGTTTACTGGTGCAAGGTTTACGATATTCCCCAGGCCGGGCGCATGAGTCTTGGAAAAGCGATCGTTAATTTGCTGAATTTCGGAAAAGATGAAAAGTTGACTGCTGTTTTGGATGTATCGGAATTCAAACCGGGGTATCATGTCCTCATGGCCACCAAAAACGGTTTGATTAAAAAGACGGATTTAATGGCCTTTAGTCGTCCGCGAGTCGGCGGCATCATTGCCCTGAACATTCTAAAGGGCGATGAATTGATTGCCGCCCGAATCACCGATGGCACTCTGAATGTTTTCCTGGGGTCGCATGGTGGAAAGGCCATCCGATTTCACGAATCCGACGTCCGTCCATCGGGACGGGTTGCCACCGGTGTGCGCGGGATGCGACTGGCAAAGGGAGACCGGATTGTGGGCGCGGAAGTGCTCAGCCACGGACAAACGCTATTTGCCGTCACTGAAAACGGATACGGCAAGCGCACCTCTATCGATGAATATCCGGTTCAAAAACGCGGTGGCAAGGGCGTGATTTCGATTAAAACCACTGAGCGCAATGGACGGGTCGTCGGAATTCTGCTGGTTTCTGATGATGACGATTTGATGCTCATGACCAATATTGGCAAGGTGATCCGAATGCAAATTAGCACAATTTCGGTCATCAGCCGCAATACCCAGGGTGTGACTCTGATGGGCATGGATGCTGATGAACGGGTGATGGGTGCAGCCAGACTGGCCGAAAAAGAAGAAGAGTAGTGGGTCAGTAATGGATTCCGCGAAATTTGTGGGCAAATCATTTTTTTCGAAACATCTAAACGATTATCAATAAATTGAAGATTTTCTATAATATTAATTTAAGCCATCCATTTTACTTTGTGTCTTGGTGCCTTTGTGGCCATTTTTCCAGTTTATCCGGGTTAGGTTTATGAAAACAAAGAATGAAATTGATCCGTCGACATTTAAAATAGCGGTTGTGGGGGCCGGCAGCTGGGGTACGGCCATTGCGGATCTGTTGGCGTGTAAGGGTTTTCAGATCAGTCTATGGGTTTTTGAAACAGAAGTCAGAGACCAGATTGAGCAAATTCAGGAAAATACGCTTTTTTTGCCAGGCCATACGCTTTCAGCCAATATATCGCCTTCCAATGATCTGGCTGACGTGGTTGCAGACAAAGATTTAATCGTCATCGTCGTTCCGTCACATTTAATGCGGGCGATGACAAATAAGATGAGCGGGCATATTTCAGACGGGAGTGCTATCGTTTCGGCTTCGAAAGGAATCGAACAGAAGACGCATCTGACCATGTCGGGTGTGATACGACAAAATCTCCCCGAAGTTACAGAAGACCTCATGACTGTGATCTCCGGCCCCAGCTTTGCCAAAGAAGTCGTCCAAAAAATGCCGACCTCTGTAACTGTGGCCTGCAAAAATTCTGATACCGCTGCAATGGTCCAGCACGCATTTGCAACTGATTATTTCCGGGTCTACACCAGCGATGACGTTATGGGTGTCGAATTGGGTGGAGCCGTAAAAAACGTGATTGCGATTGCGGCCGGCATGCTGGACGGCCTCGGGCTGGGGTTAAATACGCGCGCGGCGCTGATTACCCGGGGAATGACAGAGGTCAGACGCCTGGGTCTTCATCTGGGTGCCAATCCGAGAACCTTTACCGGGCTCGCCGGCTTTGGAGATCTGGTCCTGACGTGTACCAGCAACCTGAGCCGGAACTACACGCTGGGGATCCAACTGGGGCGCGGACAAAATCTTCAGGAAATTTTAGATGACATGCACATGGTGGCCGAGGGTGTTAAAACCGCAAAATCGGTTTATAACTTTTCGCGCAAGCTGAAAGTCGAAATGCCGATCTGCCATGAGATCTATCGCATTTTGTATGAAGATCTGGCACCCAAAGAAGCGGTTCACCGTTTGATGACCCGGACCTTAAAGCAGGAGCTGGATGAGGAGTAGGCGGGTTTCGGGTTACGCGTTACGGGTTACGTGTTGCGCGTTATTGATGCCGGCTGCCAGCAGCAAACAACCAGAGACCAACAGCCAGCGGCCGGTGACCTAACCCTGAACCTTTGAACTCAGAACCGAGTGAAATTTGACGTAAAATTAACTGATGGGTCGGGGAGTTTTTCTTAAATCGATTGCGGAATGAATCATCAGTGACTTCATCGTGCAAACTCATGATTAAGGGAGTGTAGCGAAAGAACAGAATTCAAATATAAAATAATGGGTTAGACGAAAAGTCAATTTTGCGACATTCTGTGGCTTTGTGGTTCTTGCTGTTCTTTCGCAACGCTCCCTAAACCATTCAGACAGTGCACGATTTCGCTGCTGATAATTGCTTCCGCTATTATCGGGGATTGGACGGAAAAACTCCCCGGTGCCTCAATTAACTTAGAATCGAAAACAGCCATATGTCAAAACAGGGGAACAAAAAACAGCATAAGGGAACGGGTCACCGGCAACGACTGCGTGAGCGTTTTCTGGCAAATGGCCTGAAAGGCTTTCATGATTATGAAGTGATTGAGCTGTTGCTCACGCTGGCTACGCCGCGCAAAGATTGCAAGGCTGCCGCCAAAGCCGTTTTGAAGCGCTTTAAGACCTTTCAAGGGGTTCTCGAAGCGTCACCCCGTGAACTCTGTAATATTAAAGGCATCGGACCTAAAAATCTTTTTGGCATCAAATTGATTAAAGCCGCAGCCGACCGATATCTTGAAAAAAAACTCATCCACAAAGATGCCATCAACGATTCCAGAGCCCTTTTTGATTATTTGTACCATCACATCGGGGATAAACGCCGTGAATTCTTCAAGGTCATATTTTTAAATTCCAAAAACGAGGTGATTGCCGCAGATACCATTTCTGAAGGGACATTAACCGCCAGCAGCGTTTATCCGCGTGAAGTCATCCAGGCGGCCTTGAGCCATGATGCGGCTGCGCTTATATTTGCCCACAATCACCCCTCGGGCGATCCGAAACCTTCTGCAGATGACGTGGCCATTACGCGCCAGCTTGTATTTGCGGGTAAGGTTATGGGCCTGGTCGTTCATGAGCATCTTATTATCGGTAAAAATCAGTATTACAGTTTCGCAGATCAGGGCTATATTGAAAGCATGAGCAGAGAATTTGAAAAGTTGGCGCGGCAGGCGGGTCGCGATGGCGGGCGTGGGACGCAAAGGTGATAAAGGTACCTAATATGTATCGAAAGTTCACGAGTATTTCGCGGATATAAATCCACACGCACTAAATTTATGCGATCAGCACAAACGCAATGACAAAAAGAGAAAAAGAACATCCATATTGTTTTGGCAAACTTGATAACGTCTTTCCGCTGGGAGAGGATGGCCTAAGGCATTCTCCGGAAAGCTGCATGGTTTGTTTTTGTAAAACGGAGTGCCTCAGGGCCGCCGTCACCGGTGAAGAAGGCATTCAGGTGAAAAAAGAACAGGTAAAACGTGCCTACGGCTCCGGTACCATCAGTTTTTTTGAGCGCTGGTCCCGAAAAAAAGCGCTGGAAAATAAGAAAAAGAAGCAGCGCTAGTATCGTGTCCACCATCATTTACAAGACCCGGCGTGTTTCAATCTATACTTTAGCAATGCATTTGTCTGTTATGACAATAAAAAATACTCCTTGCCAAACCCATCAAACATTTACTAGTCCAGATCCATAAAAATATGCCCGTATCGGCAATCCCGAAAAAAATTAAAATCGTGTTGTTGATAGCGCTGATCGTTTTTGTTTTCGTGGTGTTTTGGTTTCACACGCCTATATGGGAAAAGACGATCGACTGGTATCATTTGCTTTCTGACCGGGAACAAATCCGCAATCTGATTTCTTCGTTTGGATCCAGCGCACCGCCGGTGTTTATGTTGATCCAGATTCTGCAGGTTATGTTTGCACCGGTGCCCGGTGAAGCAACGGGCTTCATCGGCGGTTACTTGTTCGGTGCGCTACCGGGATTTATTTATTCCAGCATCGGTCTGACCATCGGTTCGTGGTTAAACTTCATGATCGGTCGTTTCCTGGGCCGGCGCTTTGTTAGAAAACTGATTCCAGCGCATCAGGTGACTAAAATCGATGCAATGCTTAAGCGTCAGGGCATTATCATCGTCTTCATCCTGTTTTTAATACCGGGCTTTCCCAAAGATTATTTATGCCTGGCCCTTGGCGTGACAACCCTGCCGCTCAAACTCTTTATTTTCATGGCCACGGTTGGCAGAATGCCGGGCACATTTGCGTTAAGCTTGCAGGGCGCCTTCCTGTACGAGAAAAATTATGTCCTGTTCGCTGTGGTCATGTGTGCCTGTGTGGTTTTGGCTTTGCTCTGCTATTTGTATCGCGAAAGAATTTATGTGTGGGCCGAGAAGCTGGAAAATAAATAGAACCTACCTTTAAAATGCATCTTACGCCCAATGGCTGTGTTGCCCAGGATAAATGGATTACACATCTATTGTTATAAACATTAAGGTGTGCATCAAGCCGATTCAAAATGCTCGAATACTATCGTGTATGCTCCACTTTTGAATCGGTTTACGTCGCGCTTTGTTGAACACCTTAATGTATTAAGATCAGATGTGAAATCCCGCATTCATGCGGGGGACGTGATCTACTATTTAGAGATAGGTTCAAATTATAGATAAAATTTGTAAAAATGAATTATAGCTACTAAGCATGTGGCAAGTGATGCATGATCATCCAGAAGC
>CAZJHF010000107.1:0-11025 GCA_964545505.1 uncultured Desulfobacterales bacterium
TGCTGATTCAAAGATAATTATTGATTATGCGATGTCAGCTATTGAAGATGCTGATGATCATCCGATCAACAGAGCCGTTAAATTGTATTATGCTGTCCGCGATGGAATCTGGTATGACCCATATCTTCCGTTTTATCGGCCTGAGCATTATCGTGCCAGTCATGTATTGCAAAAAGGCCGGTCCTTTTGTATCGGCAAGGCCGGCTTGTTATGTGCTCTGGGCAGAGCCTGCAACATACCCACACGACTCGGTTTCGCCGATGTTCACAATCATCTTGCAACCCAGCAATTAATAGATTATCTGGGGTCCAATATTTTTTCGTACCACGGGTTTATGGAATTTTATCTGGACGGACGCTGGGTTAAAGCCACGCCGGCCTTCAACAAGGAGCTCTGCCATAAAGCCAAAGTGCCACCCTTGGAATTCAATGGTCGCGAAGATTCGATATTTCAGCCTTACAATGCGGAAAAAAAATTATTCATGGAATATATTACCTTTCACGGAACCTATGCGGATATTCCGGTTGATCAAATTGTAGAGGCATGGAAAGTGACTTACGGTCATCAGCGTGTGAGAAAATGGATCGCGGAATTTGAAAAAACAGGCGGTAAGATTAAGCGTAAATTCGAGAAGGAAGACATCGTATAAGGCCTTCATTCATATCAAATGATTATGCGTTGGTGCGATATCGCTGCAGGGGCAACAGATCGGAAATTGACAGTGTAAAGGTATTATGAAGAAAGTCAAAACTGAAAATGCGGTCGGAATGGTTCTGGGCCATGACATTACGCGTATCATCCCGGGAAAATTTAAAGGGGTTGGCTTTAAAAAAGGGCATATTGTTACCGCAGAAGATGTTCCTGAATTGTTAAAACTGGGGAAAAAACATATTTATGTTTTAAAACTTTCCGCCAACCATCTGCACGAGGACGACGCCGCATTGCGCATCGCCAATGCCATTTGCGGACAGCAGCTTAACTGGACTGAACCGGTTGAAGGCAAATCAAATATTATCAGCACAGCTGACGGTATTTTAAAAGTCGACCGGGTCGCGCTTTTGAAAATCAATAAACTGGATAAGATCATTGTTTCGAGTCTGAAAAATAATTTTCCGGTGCAAAAAGGGCAAATTGTTGCGGCAACGCGCATCATTCCGTTGACCCTGGATATGAAAAAGATCGAACGATTGGAAACTATTGCCCAAAAACAGCATCCGGTTATCCGCATCAAGCCTTACCGTCACCTAAAGGTGGGGGCTGTGGTGACCGGATCGGAGATTTATGACGGATTGATTCAGGACGAATTTAATAAATTTGTGGGTAAAAAGGTCAGTGCCCATGGCTCCAGGATTATAAAAAAAATGATAGTGCCGGATAAAGTGGAAGCCATTGCCACGGCCATTGCTGAGCTCGCGGATATGGCCTGTGACTTAATTTTGACGACCGGCGGCCTGTCGGTGGATCCGGATGATGTGACCCGCCAGGGAGTTAAAAAAGTCGGGGCGAAAATTATTGCATACGGTGCGCCGGTTCTTCCAGGTGCCATGTTTTTGTATGCCAAACTGAAGGACACTCCGATCCTCGGTTTGCCGGCCTGCGTTTACTACCATGAATCAACTATTTTTGATTTGATCTTCCCCAGGATCTTGGCTGATGATAAAATATCTAAAAACGAAATTGCGGAAATGGGGCATGGTGGCCTGTGCCTGAACTGTGACATATGCCGGTTTCCGGTGTGCCCCTTTGGAAAATAAGTTTGGAGGAATTAATCATTAAACTGAATGAACTCATTGTCGTGATCAAAGGGGCGGGAGAGATGGCCAGCGCCGCTGCCTGGCGCATATATAGGTCCAATATGCATCGGATTCTGATGCTCGAAACCGCTACCCCGCTGGCCGTCAGGCGTGAAGTGTCATTTTGCGAAGCTGTCTATGATGGCAGCAAGCAAGTAGAAGGCGTAGAAGCAATTCGGGCTGACAATGAAGATGAGACACGCGCGGCGTGGACACAGGCAAAAATTGCAGTGGTGGTTGATCCCGCATGGAAAATGCTGGATTGCATAAAACCAGATGTTGTGGCAGATGCCATATTGGCCAAAAAAAACCTGGGTACCCATATTCAAGAAGCGCCTCTGGTAATCGGGCTTGGACCGGGATTTATTGGCGGACGGGATGTCCATTTTGTCATTGAAACCCATCGCGGCCATAATTTAGGCCGAATCATCTCTGCCGGCGTCGCTGACCCGAATACGGGAATACCGGGCTCCATCGGGGGGTACACTAAAGAAAGGGTGCTGTGGGCACCCTGCGACGGAAAATTTGAAACCCGCTGTGCCATCGGTGATCGGGTAAAAAAAGGGGATCGCATTGGAACGGTGGCCGCAGATCCTGTTCGGGCACAAATCGATGGCGTTCTGCGCGGATTGATTCGAGGCTCAACGAAGGTGCGAGCGGGATTAAAAATCGGTGATATCGATCCCAGGGGGGATGTGAATTACTGCCATACGATTTCAGACAAAGCCCGGGCCATTTCCGGATCGGTATTGGAAGCCATTCTGCGGGTGTTCAATTAACGGTTGGATTCAGATATGATTGACTATTTTGAATCGTATACCACAGAGCGCACAGAGCACACAGAGAAAAACCAAAATTTTTATGGTCATCTCTGACTTTCTGTGCAGACACTCTGTGTTCTTCGTGTTCTCTGTGGTTAAATAAAGGCATTGCGAAACGCAACCATGACTTCATTGCGGCATAGCTTAAATCTGAGCAGGGGCGGCGTCATCAGCCTGGTGGGTGCCGGCGGTAAGACGGCCCTGATGTTTCGTCTGGCGCGCGAACTGACCGGACAGGGCGACCGGGTACTGACAACAACTACAACAAAAATACGTGTGCCCCTGCAACGGCAATCACCGGTCGTAATGGTTTCTGATTCGGTTGAAAGCCTTTTACAGCAGGCCAGCGTCATTTTACAGCGTTCTGCGCATGTGACTGCCGGACTGCGGATTGTGCATTTTCAAAACAAACTAAAAGGATTTGACCCGAACACCATTGATCGCATCTGGCAGTCCGGCATCTTTCGCTGGATTATCGTGGAAGCCGATGGTGCTGCCGGTAAACCGATTAAGGCACCTGCCTTTCATGAACCCGTTATTCCGCAGTGTACGCAGTGGCTGGTTGCGGTTATCGGTTTAGAGGCGGTCGGCAAACCGCTAAACGAAAAATGGGCGTTTCGGCCCCAGTTGGTATCGAAAATTACGGGTCTGGTTCAGGGTGCATCGATATCTGAATCTGCCATTGCAAAGCTGTTCGTGGATACAAATGGTATTATGAGAGGCTTTTCTGCGCAGACAAAGCGGTTTGCATTTCTCAACCAGGCTGATTCGCCGGAACGGCTGGCAGCCGGCCAGCGAATCGCCAAAATGATTAAATCCCAAAAAACCGTCAATTTCGCAGGTGTTTTAATCGGGCAAACCCTTTGTGAACCAATTGTTAAGCAATATTATCCTGCAAATTGATCTGAAACATGGATAAATCTTCTCAGCCTTCCGATGACCCTGAACGTAACAATGATGCCGCCAACTCCTTTTTGAATCAATTGGGTCCGCTGCTGATTCTGACCTCTTTTTTTTTCATTAACTTTGTCTCCCGGATCATACCGGCGCCCCTGATTCCCAGGATTGAAACGGATCTGAATTTGACCCATGCGGATGCCGGTACCTTGTTTTTTATGATTTCACTGGGATACTTCATCACCCTGATCGGATCCGGATTCGTATCCTCACGCGTCAACCACAAAGGCACCATTATCATCTCCAATACTGCTCTGGGCTGCGTCTTAATCGGAACCTCATTTTGTACGGGCCTCTGGAGCTTACGCGCAGGTTTATTAGCGGTGGGTATGGCGGCGGGTCTGTATTTGCCGTCTGCCATTGCCACCTTGACGGCTTTGATTCCCTCCCGGCACTGGGGCAAAGCCCTCGCCATTCATGATATCGCTCCCAATTTGAGCTTTGTTGCGGCACCTCTGATCTGCGAAGCCGTTTTGATATGGTTTTCCTGGCGCGTGGTTCTTTTGTTAATCGGGTTAGGGGCCATAATGATGAGCCCGGTTTTCGTGCTGTACAGCCATGGAGGGGAATTCAGGGGCGAAGCACCCACCTTTGGATCTTTTCGACAACTGTTTAGCAATTCGTCCGTTTGGGCTATGATTCTTCTGTTCAGCTTGGGTATCATCAGTACCATGGGTATCTATACCATGTTACCACTTTTCCTGGTTACGGAACATGCCATGGATGCCAATCGGGCCAATACACTGATTGCGCTATCCAGAATACCCAGCATGATAATCGTATTTTCCGGTGGTTGGGCATCCGATCGTTTCGGCCCCCGGCGGACGTTGAAAATTGTTTTACTCGTGACCGGGTTGATGACCCTTTTACTGGGATTGGCTTCCCGTTCGGTGATTAGCTATATCGTCTTTTTGCAGCCCTTGCTGGCCGTATGTTTTTTCCCAGCCGGATTTGCGGCAATGTCTTTAATTGTGCCTGCCAAATTAAGGAATATTGCCGTTTCATTCATCGTCCCTCTGGCCTTTGTTGTTGGCGGCGGCCTGGCACCGGTATTTATCGGTTTTGTTAGCGATATGGGCAGTTTTCGATATGCAATCATGATTTGCGGCGGTCTGATAACCGCGGGATCGATTTTTGCCGGCACTCTCAAATTTTATGATCAGCAATCCTGAAAGGATAGAGCGATGGATCTTGAGATTTTTGATAAAATGGAAAAGGCAGATCTTCGTAATTATATTGAATTCCTTCTGTGGCATTATCGTGTTGTTGATGCCTTTTGGTTTTTATACATTGCAGAACGATTTGATCAGCCCACCGCCGAACGTCTGAATGAAAAAGTCTGGAGCAAGGTTTCCGCAATGGCGGCTAAAGATTTGAAAACAAAGTTTCAGATTACTGAAAAAGGATTGGAAGGTTTTGTAAAAGCGTTAAAATTATTTCCGTGGTGTATTTTAGCCGAATATAAAATCGAACCGAAAGCTGAACATGTGAGTATTTCCGTACCTTCTTGTCCGGTCCAGCAGGCACGGTTGAAAAGAGGTTTGGATGAATTTGTTTGTAAAGAAATGCATCGCGGCGAATTTGCAACTTTTGCAAAGGAAATCGACGAACGCATAGAAGTTGAATGCCTGTTTGCCCCACCTGACCCGCATCCGCAAGATATGTTTTGCAAATGGCGGTTTTTCTTGAGTGAAACATAGGGCAGGGGGGCATGCGGCAGATGTCTGAATCGCCGGGTTCAATACCTATCTTTGATTTTTATCGTTATGATGAATGAGGCAAGCAAATGCCGTTAGCTTTCGAATCACTCAACCATGGCACGATTGCATTTGGCTTTTTTAACATCGATTCGGATATGTTGCTTTTGGAGCAATACTTCCTGTTTGGATCTGAATGGTGCACGCATGTTGCTGCACTTTCAGAAAATGCCGCGGAAAATGAATTTAAATCGAATTGGCCGGTTTATGCCATAGAAGACCGTGATAAAATCGGAGACTTGATGGGGGCAATTTATGGGATTCGCCACATCGGCTTTATCGGCGAATTATACCGACGCTATCCATTCCCGCAACAGCCCGAAGCCTTTAAGCAAAAAACGAAGGGTTATCTTAACCAGGCCATTGTCCGTGATATGATTTCCGGGTATGCCCGCCAGATACGCTTACCTTTTGTGGCGCTTCTGAAGACAGGAGAGATTGATATCGGAGAGTATAAATTCAGCCGTGATACTTTCCATGAACTCATCAAGTATGTCTGGCGCGGCGGTTATCCCGGCTGGCAAGATGATACTCGCCCGGACTATGTTGAGATAATGAAGGCCAAAATCGAAAATCAGCCTGAAGGTGTGTTTGAGGGCATCCAATTTCTATGATGAAATTAAAATTCAGCCAGGCAAAGCGCGCTTAGCCGGATGCAAGCAGATTTAATATATACTTTGCGCCTAGGGGCCTTTGTTTGAGGCAACTTTCTAAATCGCTTTGACATTATCGTTCGCAAGATGTATGAACTGCGCCATATCTTTAATCTGAAAAACAAGAAACCAAAGAATAAGCATGGACAACTATCATTATCTTAAAGATGAAATCTTAAAGGTCAATCAGGACATCCGGTCTTTGATATCAAAAGCAAAATCTTTGCCCGGGATGGGCGAATCGCGTTTTGACGACTGGGCCAGCACCTGTCAACGGCTTCCGGATCAGATGTCGGAAGATATCATGCGTGTGGCGGTCGCCGGGCCAATTAAATCAGGTAAAAGCACCTTTCTAAACTCAATCCTGCAAGGCGATTATTTGAAAAGAGGTGCCGGCGTGGTCACATCGATCGTCACCCGGGTACGCAACGGCAAACAGTTGAGCGCACACCTATTTTTCAAGTCCTGGGATGAGATCAATGCTGAAATGGAACACGCTCTGGTGCTTTTCCCGACACTGGAATGGCGCCGGTCGGAATCAGGGCTGGATATCCGAAAAACCGAAGAACGTCTTCAAATTCAACAGGCCTTGAAGTTGTTGAGCGCTGATCAGCTGATATCCCATGACACCCGCAACATAAATAATGTCCTTTTGTCCTCATACATCAAAGGGTATGACAACATTACCGATCTCATTTCGGCCCAGAATACGACCCGACAGTATGATGCCCAGACCTTTCCAGAACACAAAAGCTTTGTGGGAGATGAAAATCTGGCGGTTTTTCTGAAAGACGTTGAACTGGTAATTCCGTCAGAAGCATTTGCAGCCAATATCGAAATTGCAGATTGTCAGGGTAGTGACAGTTCCAACCCAATGCATCTGGCGATGATACAGGATTACTTGTTGCTCACGCACCTGATTGTCTATGTGATCAGCAGCCGCACAGGTCTGCGTCAGGCGGATATTCAGTTTTTATCCATCATTAAAAAAATGGGAATTCTGGATAACATCCTATTTGTTGTGAATTGCGATTTTAGTGAACACGAATCGCTGCAGGAGCTTCAAACCCTGGTCAATAAAATAAAAGAGGAGCTGGCTCTGATCAAACCAGAGCCGGATGTATATACCTTTTCAGCCTTATTCAATTTGTTTTCCTCACCCCATCTGGAACTATCAAAAAAAGATCAGCTCCGAATGCAACAATGGCAGGCTGAGAGCGAATTTACGGAATTTTCAAACCGAGAGATCCTGCAGTTCAAATCGACTCTTGATTCGAAACTCGGCAATACCCAAGGTGCGGTCTTGTTGCAAAATCATCTTGAACGTCTCAACGTTATTTTGTCTGGTATGGAGAATTGGATCGGCATCAACCAGGATATTCTCACACGGGATTCTGAAAGTGCTCAGGAACTGATGCAACGACTAAAGGAACATCAGGAACGGGTCGATCAGATGAAAACGGTGTTGAAAACCACCATTTCGGGAGCGGTTAGCAAGATCAAAAAGAAACTTAATGTCGATGTCAATCGCTTTTTCGATGTGCGTTCCGGTGAAATTTTTCGCAAGATCACCCGCTTTGTAAAAGAATATAAAGGATTGACCCAGCCGGTCGAGGGGAAAGCAGATCTGCCCGGCGTATCCAAAGCCATCTATCGCGGGTATCAGGAATTTAAACAATCACTGAACAAATTTATGACCGAGGATATCAACCCGGAAATCGTTCGTTTTGTCAAAACAAAAGATAATGAAGTCGGCAAGTATTTCGAAATTATTCTTCAGCCCTATCATGGAGCGCTTTCAGATGCCTATGACGAATACATGCGCATGATGAACAAACTCGGTGTCAGCTTGAACAATGAAACTCAGTTGAAAATTGAGTTGCCGAATTTAAAGGCCCAGCTGGAACAGTCCGGCCCGAAACCGCCCAAATTGGTCACCTCGATGCAATATTCAGTGAAAATTAAAACAGCTGCGTTTCTGCGTCTGGGCGTTTACAGCCTTCAGCAGAATTTAAAAAAATTGCTCAAGCAGCCAGCCCGCAAGCGGACGGACGTAATTCAGCAGGCCCTGAGCGGTGGCACCCGGCAGATGAAAAGAGACACGATGAAGGTCATCATCGAGCAACTCAAGGATTATCGTGAAAACCTCAAATTTGCTTTCCTGTTTAAACTCATCGAGAATTTTGCTGAAAATATAGTCGACCTGATGCAGGATCGCTTTCAACTCTTTGTTACAGATCTTGCTGCCGTGGGCGAACGGTTAGACAGCACCAAAATCGACAAACAGCACACGTTGGAATTATTAAATGAAATGGATCAGAGTTCTGCGAGTGTCAAAGGAAGTATCGACCATTTGCGGCGACGTATCGAACAGACCCATTGAGATACAAAATAAATTTTAAGGTTATCTGAAGCAAATTAGCGAGCTATAGAACGGCCACACGTACCAATAGGAATCCAACCACTCTGTCGAATTTCCTGCGATTTAAAATGCATTAGCCAGATTTTTATCTGACATAATTCGTTTAGAGCTGACCATCTAAGCGGACATCGACTAAATTTCAAACCTGTTTTCAGCATAAATGGAAGTCATACACTGCTGTGATAGCATTTACATACCTGTCGTTTGCGGATATTTGGAGGATTCTCAATATATCAAAAGTTGACCTTGCACCTGGATAATGGGAAGATGCTCAAGTCTAAATGCTCAGAGGATAGACGTTTTCCACTTTTTTAGCATAATATTTCAATAGGCGGAAAATTCTCCCTCTATTATTAATGTTAGCTGTCACTGTTGTGATTTATTCAATAATAAAACAAAGGAGGTAGCTATGACCTTAAACAAGATGCAAACTGAGATGTGCAAATCCAGCAAGTGGAATTTTTCCGATCTACAAGCCTTATTTCTAAATTGTACTCTTAAGCGATCTCCCGAAATATCTCACACTCAGGGGCTTATTGATATCTCACAAGCAATAATGGAAAAGATGGGGGTTTCGGTAGAGGCCCTACGGCCTGTAGAATATAATATTGCCTATGGAGTTTGGCCTGATATGAAAGAGCATGGCTGGGAGAAAGATGACTGGCCTGAAATTTATGAAAAAGTAAAGGCGGCGCATATACTTGTCATTACTTCTCCCATTTGGTTAGGAGAAAAGTCTTCCGTCTGTACGAAAGTGATTGAACGATTATATTCAACATCGGGTGATCTCAACGAGCATGGACAATATGCCTATTACGGACGTGTCGGTGGATGTTTGATTACGGGTAATGAAGATGGGGCAAAGCATTGTTCTATGAATATTTTATATTCCTTACAACATTTGGGTTATGTCATCCCCCCACAGGCCGATGCTGCCTGGTTAGGAGAGGCGGGTCCTGGTCCGTCCTATTTGGACCCTGGTTCGGGTGGTCCTGAGAATGATTTTACCAATCGAAATACGACATTTATGACTTGGAATCTAATGCACCTGGCGAGAATGATAAAAGATGTCGGGGGAATACCGGCACACGGAAATCAGAGATCCAAATGGGAAGCTGGCTGTCGATTTGATTATCCTAATCCAGAATACCGATAAGCATGAAGTTGGGTCGCAGCTAACAATCAGATCAACCCGAATTCAAGACGCTCTATTTCTTCACAGATTGTGATATCAGATTACGATATCTGCACTTTCGGTATTTTACAGATACTCTCAATGTATCGGTAGTTAGCTGATGTTTGATTTTCTGGAAAATAATCCTTACTTTTCAATTTCATTTGTGACAAAAAAAATGAATCGTTTCTCAGAGATCACTTTTATAGTTTTCGAAGAACACCATCCGAAACTTTAAAACTTTGGTACTTGTCTCAAATTTATAAATTATACTCTTGCCATTGGGAAACTTTTAAATGAGAAATATTTGGTTTTTGTCTTATGATCAATAAGGAGCATTTGAGCCTGCGATTCTTACTGGTAGCTTTTTTTATAATTTTAGCAGCCATGATTTTTGCAGGCCTATACCCATTCAACTTTTTCCCGCCAAATCGTGTGCAGTGGCTCTCAAATGAGCCCGGACTCTATTTCGATGGTTACGGAATAGCATATACAGATAAGGCGGAGTCGATTTCTTTAAAGAAAGCTCTAAGCGTAGAGCTTTTGCTGAAGGAACGTCGTGGAAGTAAGAATTGGGGGCCAAGAGAAATTTTTTCGTTCTATGATGGACCCGTCTCCCCCTCTCTTCTTGTGGGTCAGTGGGATGGGAGGATTTTTGTATACAGTCGTTTCGAAAAGAATGAAGAACAAAATTGGTACAGACTATTCCGTACAAAGCACCGTTTCCCTCGAGGGAAAGCTCACCTTGTCACAGTCACCTTTGATGAGAGTGAGAAGGCAATATATATAGATGGCCAACTTAGAAATAGAAAAAACGTGGAGCTAAATGATAAGGCTCACATAGAGTTTTTTGGGAGTTTATTGCTTGGGAATTCACATAGAGGAAAGAACGGATGGAGTGGAGAAATCAAGGGACTTGCAGTATATAATCGTATCCTCCTTCCTGACGAGATAGTGACGCACAGCAGGGAAATTTTTCAAAAGGGAGTAAGCGGCTTGGCTGAAACACCTGGTTGCTTGGCCTTGTACCCTTTTGATGAGGGAAAAGGAAATACCGCCAAGAGCATCTTGAGTAAACCTCGCCCTTTTTCCATTCCTATGAGTCTAAATGCTCTTGGTCGATCCATACTTAGTCTGCCAATTAAAGATATGAGATTTTATGGCTTTAGTAAAGCAGACTTTTTTAAAAATATCGTTTTTTTTGTTCTTTTCGGTTCTCTACTTTCAGCGATAATCCTAAAAAAACATGCGACAGGCTATTTTGTCACCTTTATGATAGTAACATTGGCGGGGGGGCTCTTAAGTTGTATAATTGAAGGCCTTCAACTCCTCCTTCCTACAAGAGACCCCGGAATGGCAGATATATTAAGTAATATTCTGGGAAGCGGATTTGGAATGCAGTTAACTTTTATTATACTGAAGCAGAAAAAGAATACTTCTAAATGCTA
>CAZJHF010000108.1:0-11011 GCA_964545505.1 uncultured Desulfobacterales bacterium
TCTACATTGGGATTCGCATTCATCTTAAACGGGCTTGAAACTGTATCGCAAGGGGCAAAGGGCAAGGCGCAGAGCGTTAAAAACGAATATCCAGCATCTCATGCTGCTGTATTTCATGCGCCATGCTCTGCATTCGCTTTTACATTACTCCATTACTCCAACACTCCAAATGCCAACAGCATTTACAGCCCTTATGATTGAAATACTGTAATATTGAATAATGGTTACATTCGTACCGACGTTAGTATTCGAGCATTTTGAATCGGTTTGATGCACACCTTAATCTACATAGAAATAGATGTGTAATCCATTTATCCTGGATAACAAAGCCCTTGGGCGTTAGATGCATTTATAAGATGAGTTCTACAGTTTTATCGTTATGTAATATCCCTGATCCCCCCTCTGAAGCAGGATGACAACCGATTGTTTCTGCCGATATTTGACAACCGCCTTTTTAAAATCTTCTTTGTTTGAAATCGTTATGTCGTCAATCTGGCGGATGACATCGCCGGGACGTACCCCGATGCGATCCAGGTGGCTGTTGCGGGCAATTTCGCTAATCACCACGCCTTCACGGGTCCGGATACGATAGTAGTTGCGGTTTTCTTTTGTGATATTGCTGACTCGTATTCCCATGGTGCGAAAGGCCAGGCCATCAGCGCGCTCCATGGGAAAAACCCGGGATTTTATGGATACGGTCTTGATTTGATTGTCACGCCAGATGCGGGCCTTGAGTGAATCTCCAGCGGCATATGTTTTTTTGATCGACCAGTAATCCCGCGGGGAGGCTATTTTTTTTGAGCCGAGCGCTAATATGATATCGCCTTCCTGCAGGCCGGCTTTGCGGGCCGGGCTACCGGGCTCAACGGCTTTGACTGCAACGCCTTTTTTGTCGGGGACCTTCAGGTAGCCGGCCAGTTTGCGGTCCAGTTTTTGGACGCTGATGCCGATCCAGGCCTGAATGACCTCGCCGAATTGAATCAGGTCGGCGATAATTTTTTTGGCCTTGTTGATGGGAATCGCAAAACCGATGCCCTGGGCTTTGGCGTAAATGGCCGTATTGATGCCGATCAGATTACCATTGATATTTAACAACGGCCCGCCGCTGTTGCCGGGATTGATGGAGGCGTCTATCTGGATAAAATCATGAAATACCATTTCTTCGCTGCGCACGCTGCGATTGACGGCGCTGATGACACCGGTGGTCACCGTATGTGAAAATCCGAAAGGATTACCGATGGCAATCACGGTTTCACCGATCATCAGGTCATCACTGCTGCCCATGTCAATTGCTGGCAACCGGTTTGGGGACGTAATCTGCAAAACAGCCAGGTCCGAATCCGGATCGGCGCCGACGATTTTGGCATCGAACTCACGCTCATCCTCCAGCACGACTTTGATTTTGCTGGCCTTTTCGATCACATGGGCGTTGGTAAGGATTAAGCCGCGTTTACCGTCGATGATCACCCCGGAGCCCAGGCTGGCGCTTTCCTGGCGGCCTTCGAAACGCGGGTCAAAGAAATCTTTGAAGAACTCTTCGAAAAACGGGTCCATACCGAAACCGGAAAAGGGATTGGCGCGCTTGCGGACGGCATACGAGGAGCTTATATTAACGACAGCCGGGCTGACTTTGCGCACGGCCCGCACGACCGGGCTTTCGCGCTCGGTTTTCAGGCTCCAACCCGGTTGGGGTAAACCAAAAACCAAAAAAAGAAAAAGCAAAGCAAAAAAGCTGTAACCCATCTTATTTTTTATTCGGTCGAGGTGTTTATGCATATATTTTCTTCCGGTATTGCAGTCTGGTTCAGTTTGACATCACAATCCCGTATGGCTGCTCAAATATAAACATCTTGCCATGAAAATAAAGACGTCTTCTTCTATTCTTTGAGTGAATCTGGTAACATGGCCCCATAAATCCGTTATGCGCATTGTTCTATTGAGCCCGTTGTCCCGTTAGCCGGTAGAAAAAACAGAATTAGGTATTTGAAAGGAACTTTTCGGGCTCAACCGGCTCAACGGGCAACCGGCAAACCTGATATGGTGCATCGCACCATAGGCAAAATCTATGAGCATTAAAACCATCGAAGATATACTCCCGTTGGTTGAAAGACCCAGCCGCTATCTGGGAGGAGAGATTAACCAGGTCAAAAAAGATCCGGCCAGCGTCAAACTGCGTTTTGCGCTGGCCTTCCCGGACCTATATGAAATCGGCACATCACATTTCGGGATGCAAATCCTGTATCATATTCTCAATTCACATGCGGATATCGCCGCCGAGCGGGTGTTTGCTCCCGGATTGGATATGGACCGGCACCTCAGGGCTACCGGGCTGCGCCTGTTTACGCTGGAATCCCGTCAACCGCTTGACCGCTTTGACATTATCGGATTCAGCCTGCTTTACGAGTTGAACTATACGAACATACTCTCCATCTTGGAGCTGTCAGGCATTCCGTTTTATGCCGCTCGGCGGGACGAATCGTTCCCGCTGATTATTGCCGGTGGTCCGTGTACCTGCAACCCTGAGCCGGTTGCAGATTTTTTTGACGCCATGGTTGTTGGCGACGGCGAGCATGTCATCCTGCAGCTGGCCGAAGGCTGGCTGGAGTGGAAAAAGAACGCTGGCAGCGATAAAGACGCACTTTTAAAACGTTGGTCAAAGATTGAAGGTGTTTATATACCTGCATTTTTCAGACCGCGCTATGATGACTGTGGTTTTCAGAAACTGGAACCGCGCCATGCGGATTATGCCCGTGTGACCCAGACCCTTGTCGCCGATCTGGACCGGGTGCCTTTCCCCCACAAACCGATCATCCCCTTTGGCAAACCCGTGCACGATCGGCTGCGGCTGGAAGTCGCCAGAGGCTGCACCCGCGGCTGCCGCTTTTGCCAGGCGGGCATGATCTACCGGCCGGTTCGCGAACGCTCACCGGATTCTTTAGCCGACCTATGTGAAAAATCCATCAACAGCACCGGTTACGAAGATATCTCCCTGCTGTCGCTAAGCACCGGCGATTACGGTTGTATCGTACCGCTGATGGAGCGATTGATGCTGCGCTATGCAAGCCAGAATGTGGCGGTATCCCTGCCGTCTCTGAGGGCTGGAACGTTGACGCCCGAACTGATGAAACTGATCAAAACGGTGCGTAAAACCGGCTTTACCATTGCCCCTGAAGCCGGCAGTCAGCGACTGCGCGACGTCATCAACAAAAATATCAGCGACACTGAAATAATAAAAACAGTTAAAGATGCATTTGACCTGGGCTGGCAGGTCATCAAGTTGTATTTTATGATCGGACTTCCGACCGAAGCCGAAGCGGATTTGAAGGCCCTGGTTGATTTGGTCAAATCCCTGCGACACATCAAAAAAATCGCCGGGCGCCGGGGCAAGATTAATGTCAGTGTGGCCACCTTTATTCCCAAACCGCATACCCCCTTTCAATGGGCCGCCCAGCTGCCTTTGGCCGAATCCCAAGAGCGCATCCGGAGGCTGCAGGGGCATCTGAAATTGCCAGGGATCCAATTTAAATGGCAGGATCCGAAAGTCAGCTGGCTGGAAGGGGTGTGGGCCCGCGGCGATCGAAGATTGAGTCGTTTGCTGGTGGCTGCCTATCAAAAAGGTTGCCGTTTTGATGGCTGGAGCGATCAGTTTCGATATGATCTGTGGCAGGCGGTTTTCAAAGAGCAGGGCCTAGATCCGGATTTTTTCACCCGCCGTCTTAGAGATGTCTGCGAACCTCTGCCCTGGGATCACATTGACTCCGGGGTGACCAAAGAATTTTTGGTGGCCGAATGGGAAAATGCGCTCAAAGGCGCTTACACCGCCGATTGCCGGGTGAATGACTGCAACCAATGCGGTGTGTGTGATTTTGAACAAATCGCGCCGTTAACCCACGACCGCTTCAAAAACGATGCCTTCGGGACGCCGCCGGGAGTTGCACGGCAACCGGCGAATTATAATAAACTCACTGTTTTCTATACCAAGCGGGATCAGGCCCGCTATTTCGGGCATCTTGAACTGGTCAACATTTTTCAGCGCGCTTTAAAGCGGGCCGGGATTGCCGTGCGCTTTTCAGAGGGATTTCACCCCAAACCCAAGATCTCCTTTGATGATCCACTGCCGGTGGGAATCGAAAGCCAGCAGGAACGCTTTACCCTATCCGCACCGGACGACGTCCGGCCCCGCCAGGTCAAGGACGCGCTAAACGATCACCTGCCAGCCGGTCTTGTGATCACCAATTGCCTTTTAGCCCCCAAAAAATTAGCGCGTGGCCAGCAATGTCGCATCCGTTACACGGTGGACCTGGCCGAAGGGCAATTCGATGAACAACTGCTGAAGAATTTTGACGAACAGCCGGATTTTACCATTACGCTCAGCAGTCGAAAAGGAAAGTTGAAAAAGATAAATTTAAAGGATATTGTAGTAAATAGTGAATTGTGCAATCCCAGTCGTCTGGAACTGACCCTTCAAACGGAGCCAGGAAAAACCGTACGGCCGTTTGATGTTCTGCGCCATATCTTCAAATTTGACGAAGCGCAGGTCAAACAGGCAAGAATCCTGAAACTGAGTTCATGAACTTAGGTATTCAGCACAAGCGCTAAAAGAAATATAACCACAAAGTTCACACAGAACACTAAGTGCACCCATTAACAAAATTCATTAAAATTCTCTGTGAACTTCGTGTCCCACGCCCGCCATGCGAGACCGCAAGGCGAGGCGCGCGGGTTCGTGGTGAAAAATAATAGCTTAAGAAACTAAATACTTATTTTAACGACACCATGTATAAACAGCTGATCATCAATGTATTGAATCATGAAACCCGTGTCGCCCTTTTGGAAGACGGAACCATCGTTGAATTGTATGTCGATCGCGGGGATGATTCGGATGTTACCGGCAATATCTATAAAGGCAAGGTCTTGCGTGTATTGCCCGGGATGCAAGCCGCTTTTGTGGATATCGGCCTTATTCAGGCTGCATTTATTTACGTGGATGATGTTTTTTCCGCTGATTTGAAGGAGTACGAACGCCTTTTTCAGATAGAATCCGATGAACTGGAAGCCGAAACCGAAATCGAACCGGAGCCGGAAGCATTTGAAAACCGGCGCAGCC
This sequence comes from uncultured Desulfobacterales bacterium, assembly GCA_964545505.1. Taxonomy (GTDB): domain Bacteria; phylum Desulfobacterota; class Desulfobacteria; order Desulfobacterales; family JAHEIW01; genus JAHEIW01. The sequence goes on from CAZJHF010000108.1 coordinate 5,108, forward strand.
AGCAGATCGAGGAGTTGATTGCAGAAGGCCAGGAGATAATGGCCCAGGTTGCCAAATCACCCATGGGCACTAAAGGCGCGCGGATTTCGTCCTACATCTCTTTGCCCGGCCGCTTTCTGGTGCTGATGCCCTCATCTGATCACATCGGAATTTCGCGCAGAATTGAAGATGAAGCCGAACGCGAGCGTTTACGGCAGGCGGTTGTGAATTTGCGCTCCAATAGCCATGGCTATATTGTGCGCACCGCTGCGGAAGGCGAGCCGGAAGAGAAACTGGCTTCTGAAATGTCCTTTTTAAATAATCTATGGGCCAACATCCAAAGAAAGTACGAAAAAGCCCCCGCACCGTCCATCCTGCATCATGAAATATCTGTGAGCCTGCGCGCAGTGCGGGATTTGCTGATCCATGAGGTCGAAAAACTGGTGATCGATGACAAATCGACCTATGAATCGGTTTTATCCTTTCTGGATACCTACATGCCCACCTTAAAAGATCATGTTGTGCTCTATGAAGGCGCCGAGCCGGTCTTTGATGCCTATAACCTGGAAGGCGACATTTCACGCGCACTAAAGCGCAAGGTCTGGTTGAAATCCGGCGGTTATATCACCATCGAGCACACCGAGGCGCTGGTGGCGGTAGATGTCAACACCGGCCGCTATGTTGGCAAGCACAATCTGGAAGAAACGATTTTAAAAACCAACCTGGAGGCTGTCAAAGAGATCGCCTATCAGGTCCGGCTGCGGGATCTTGGCGGTATTATCATAATTGATTTTATCGATATGGACAAAAAGTCCAACCGGGAGAAGGTTTACACCGCCTTGAGGGAGGCGCTGTTAAAGGACAAGAGCAAAACCCATGCGCTACCGATGTCTGATATGGGGCTCATTCAGATGACCCGCAAACGCACGCGTGAGCCGCTTACGCGAATTTTGTGTGAGCCGTGCTATTATTGTGATGGCGAGGGTTATATTGTATCCAAGCAGACTATTTGTTACACGATTTTCCGTGAGATTTTGCGGGAATCCCGGGATATGAATGGCGTCCGGCTGACATTAAGAGTTAACCCACAGATCGCCGAGTTGCTGCACAACGAAGAAAATTCCCTGATTGCTGCTCTTGAAAAAGCCATCGGCAAGCAAATCGTCATATACCCCAACACCACCTATCACTTGGAAGAATTCGATATATTTGAAATTCATCAAGAATAAATCCTTTTTGTGAAAAAATTTTTAATCTTGACACGACTTCAAGCTTGTGATTTATAACATAAATTTCGGGTAACGCACGCTCGGGCCATATAAATTGGCAGAAGGCGCCTGTCTAACAATATAAAATATATAATAAAATAGGTAAGTTATAAAAATGAAGCGCACTTTTCAACCCAGCAGGATCAGACGCGCCAGAAATCATGGATTTCGTAAGCGCATGTCGTCTAAAGCGGGTCGCAGGATAATTAATCGCCGCCGGGCTAAAGGCAGAGCACGACTTGCCGGTTAAACGAATACGGCCATTGAACCGGGTGATGGATCACGATGCGCTTTTCCTTTAAAAAGGAAGATCGAATCCTGAAGCGATCGGAATTCTTAGAACTCACCCGGTCCGGGCGCAAGGCACAAAACGACTGCTTTATTGCTTTTTTCAGACCGGGCCAACTTGATCACTCCAGACTGGGCATTACGGTTACGCGAAAGGTCGCTAAAGCTGCACGCCGAAACAGAGTTAAACGTTTGATTCGCGAATATTTCCGATTAAACCGGCGGCACTTTAATCAGAACTGGGATCTCAACATTGTAGCCAAAAAAAAGGCCGCAGACCTTTCAGCTGAGAAGGTATTATCATCCCTTCAAGATTTGTTTGAACAGATTGTGTATAGTGTTGATTAAAAAAATCATATTGAGATTGATGCTCTTTTCGATCAGGGTATACCAATATACACTATCTCCGCTATTGGGTCCCTGTTGTCGTTTTTACCCAACCTGTTCGAATTATGCCCATCAGGCTATCCGCCAGCATGGTCCCTTCAAGGGTCTGTTTCTGGCATCCAAACGTCTGCTACGATGTCATCCTTTTCATCCGGGTGGCGTTGATCCGGTTCCCCAATCTGCGCCTAACAAAACAATACGAACGCCGTTTACAGGATAAAGGGTCGCTCGTTTAAGGCGCAGCTCATGCTCACCCTGCGAAGACCCCGAACGTAACAATTGTTTGATCGGCTCTGTGTGCGCCAAAGAAAAGAGTCGCAATTTGACAACCTGCTCTTAGGAGAAAACCATGGAACAGTCGCGATTGTTAATAGCCATCGTGCTCTCTCTGATCATATTTCTGGTATATCAGTTTTTTTTCGCTCCGTCGGCGCCCCAACAGAAACCTGCTAAAAAAGCTGAGACGCCAGTAGCGACTCAAGAGCAACCGGTTCAAGATAAAGAACAGGCGCAGCCCTATGCGGCCGAAAGCGAATCAGCCGGTGCTGGCCCTCAGCCGACCACCGAAGCTGAGGGGCCCTCAATCGCCAGAACCATTACCGTGCAGACGCCGCTTTATGAGGCTAAAATTTCTGAAAACGGCGCAGTAATTTACAGTTTTCTGCTCAAACATTATCGCGAACGGGTGAAAAAAGATTCTACATTAAAACAAGTACTTATATCCGATCAGGCCTTGGGCGTCGGCCATCTCGGATTTATCGGCAAAAGTATTGACGGGCTGGATAAAGCCGTTTTCAGCACCGATTTGGCCACCGATCAGCTGGCTGTCGAAGAATCCGCCCGCAACCTTACCTTTCTATGGCGTTCGCCTACGGGCGTGGTCATCCAAAAAACGTTCAGTTTTGATACGACTTCCTATATTGTTGGCCTGGATGTGACCGTTAAAAATGGATCCGGGCGCAACATCCAGGACAGACTCGCTATCGGCTTAAACGGCAGGGCTCCCACGGACAAGCGCATGTATGCGTTTGAAGGACCCAGCGCTCTGATCAATGACGAACTTCAGCAAATAAAGATTAAAAAATTGAAGGATCAAAATTCATTTGACGGTAAAATTAAATGGATTGCGATTCAAAGCCGTTATTTCATGTCCGGGCTCATCCCTGATCAAGTCGAAGAGTCCCGATTACAACTCTCCTTGAAATCTGATAAATTTGTCACCGCTCAATACCAGCAGCCCGAAAAAGTCATTGCTCCCGGGAACCAGAATACCTACAAGTACCGGCTTTTTATCGGCCCGAAAAAAATAAGCTATTTGAAAAATGTGGGTAATAATCTGGATAAGCTGATTGATTTTGGCTGGTTTGATTTCATTGCGCGGCCCTGTCTGTGGCTGCTGAATTTATTTTACAGCGTTATTCCCAATTACGGCGTGGCCATTATTATTCTAACCATTCTGGTGAAAGTTCTGCTGTGGCCCCTGGGACAAAAAAGCTATAAATCCATGAGCGAAATGAAAAAAATACAGCCGCTCATGAAAGAGATCCGTGAAAAATACAAAGATGACAAACAGCGCATGAACCAGGAGGTCATGGGTCTTTATAAAACCTATAAAATCAATCCGCTGGGCGGTTGCCTGCCAATGGTTGTTCAGCTGCCGGTATTTTTTGCTCTTTATCGCATGTTGTACCAGGCCATTGAACTGCGGCATGCGCCATTCTTTCTATGGATTAATGACCTGTCAGCACCGGATCGGTTGTTCAATTTTAATTTTTCAATACCGTTTATGGAGCCCCCATACGGTATTCCAGTCCTGACCGTCATCATGGGTGCCAGTATGCTGCTTCAGCAAAAAATGTCACCCCCGATGGGAGATGCCACCCAGGCCAAAATGATGATGTTTATGCCTATCATTTTTACCGTCATTTTTATTAATTTTTCATCCGGCCTGGTTTTATACTGGCTGGTGAACAACATTCTATCAATTGCTCAGCAACATTATACGCAGAAAAAATACGCCTAACTACGGAGGTTTATATATGTCAGCCAAGCTGGAATTCAAGGCCAAAAATGTTGACAAAGCGGTCGAGCTTGCCAGCGCCGAACTCAATTTGGCGAAAGATGAGCTAAAATACGAAGTACTTTCCTACGGGTCCAGCGGAATATTCGGCTTAACCAGAACCAAAAAAGCCAAAATTCGGGTGCAGCTGCCGCAAGATACCTTGGCGCCGGATGAAAAAGCCGGATCCGCCATTGAGGATCGCATTAAAGCAGATGACATTAGCTCATCCAACGATACGGTCGGTTTGGATACGGACCAAAAGAAGACCAATGTGGCCGACGACCTAAACGGCCCCAAACAGTATTCGTTTTCGGATGATGCCACTGAAATGGGACGGCTCGTTTTGCAGCGTATTGTTGACGCCATTACCGCGGATGCAAAAATCAGTGTTGAAAAGGATGCAGATCGATTATTGTTCAATGTTAATGGCGGTAATGCAGGTATTTTGATCGGCAAGCGCGGTCAAACCCTGGATGCCATTCAATCCATCGTCAATAAAGTTGTCAACAAGCACAATCAAAATCGAACGCGGGTACTGGTGGATATCGAGGGATATCTGGAAACCCGCAAAGAAAATTTAGAAAAAATGGCGCTGCGACTGGCTGAAAAATCCAAAAGAATCGGTAAGCCGATGACTTTAGGCCCCATGAATGCATACGATCGCAGGATTGTTCACCTCGCTTTACAGGATTTTTCCGCCGTTCAAACCCGCAGCCGGGGAGACGGTCCTTTAAGAAAATTGGTGATACTGCCCAGAAAAAAGAGTGCTGCGCGACGATAGTCGGTGAATAATCGTTCGCTTGCGGCTTTTGGCGATGCCCCAATCCTAAAATCACACTGTTTCTGTCTCGATTGAAGGATTTGAGCCCTGATGTTTGGTTACCTGCTGATCTGTCCTCTTGTCCAAAAGGCGTTCTGCTAACAGTTGAATATACCGCAAGCTTCAGCTCCTTCACCTGCACGGTCTAAACAGAAGCCCATTTTTCAATTGAAGGCTTATGATAACAGATTCAGATACAATTACAGCCATTGCCACACCCGCTGGTCGGGGCGGCATCGGCATTGTGAAAATATCCGGCCAAGATGCTTTTGCGATTGCGCAGGCTGTTTTCAGACCGCTTAAAAACCACCCGCATGCGACAGCCGGGCAGAGCCGGCAAAATACGGGCATTCGGGGCTTCAAATTTGAATCGCATCGCCTTTACTACGGACACATTATTGATCCCAAAGACAGCGCCTTGTTAGATGAAGTCTTAATCTCGGCCATGAGGGGGCCAAACACCTATACCCGTGAAGATGTGGTCGAAATCAATGCTCACGGCGGTGCCGTGGCCATGCACGCGATCCTCGATCTGGTTTTAAGCCAAGGCGCTCGCCTGGCTGACCCGGGTGAATTTACCCGCCGAGCATTTCTGCGCGGACGGATCGATTTAACCCAGGCGGAAGCGGTCATCGATGTCATCAATGCCCGCACGCAAAAAAATTTAGAACTGGCAGCGGCACAGATGAGCGGGGAGCTCAAGGATCGGGTGGCGCAGTCCAGAAAGCGTTTAATGGGTGTCCTAACCCATGTCGAAGCGACCATCGATTTTCCCGAGGACGTTGAAGATCTGATCGATCCTGAGCTTACGATTAAGACGCTTCAAAAAGAAGTTGTTGCTCCCCTTAAGGGTCTGATCCGAAATTACATTGATGCCCATATTTTCAGAGACGGCATTTCGGTGGCGGTGGTCGGACGTCCCAATGTGGGTAAATCCAGTCTTTTAAATCAACTGGTCAAAAAGGATCGGGCGATTGTGACCGATCTGCCTGGAACCACACGGGATATCATCGAGGAAACCCTAACCCTCCAGGGTATACCGGTTGTCATCAGCGATACCGCAGGTTTGCATCAAACTGAAAATCCGATCGAAAAAATTG
>CAZJHF010000109.1:0-4740 GCA_964545505.1 uncultured Desulfobacterales bacterium
GCCACGGCCAGGGTAAAGGCGCCTTTGTCATATTCCAGGGCCATCGCGGTGGTCATGGTGCGGGTGAACCCGCGGATATTGCCACCCAGCATCATGCTGATGCCGACTTCAGAGATGACACGGCCGTAGGCGGCAATGACCGCCGCCACAATACCATATCGCGCTTCGCGGAATATAACAAAAGCGGTTTGCCAGCGATTGGCACCCAGGGTCATGGCCGTCTTGCGATAGCGTTGATCAATTCTGCTGATAGCAGCAATGGTCAATGCTGTAACGACCGGTATAATCAGCAGCGTCTGGCCGATAATAATGGCTTTTTGGGTATACAACAGATCAAACAGTCCCAGTACCCCGCGACGGGAAATAAAAGCATATACAAAAAGCCCGATGACCACCGTTGGGACCGCCAGCAATGTATTCAGGCAGGTAATTATAAAACGCTTACCCGGAAATGATTCAAAGGCCACCAGAAATCCGAGCGGGATACCCAAAAGGCCTGCAAAAAGCGTTGAATAGCCGCTGACCTTCAGGGATACAGCAACGATATCGACCATCTCCCGGTCCAGGGAGATGACCAGGGCGATGGCCGAAATAAAACTGTCAATCAGAAGATCCACAATTGGTCACTATGTTTGTTTGGGTAATCTTAAAAATAACTTTTTATCTTTGCGCCTTTGCGTCTTTGCGTGAGACAATTTATTATTTGCCGATCGCGTCCGGATAAAACAGCTGTTTGCCCAAAAGGCGGTAATCATTGATAACGGTCTGCCCTTTAGTTGACACCAGCCATTCAGCAAAGGATTTGGACAAATCATATTTGACGTGCGGATGTTTTTGCGGACTGATCGGAATCACGCCATAGGGATTGGCAAGGGCCGGATCCCCCTCGCACATCACCACCAGGTCGATGGGCACATCACGCCCGAATTTATATTTGATATAGGTGCCTCTATCGGCCAGGATATAGGCCTGTTTTTCATCAGCAAAGGTCAGGGCCTTGCCCATGCCCTGCCCGATGGACAGATACCATGGTCCCCGGGGCTGAACAAAACTGACTTCTTTTTTCTTGCCTTTTTTGACGATGGTTTGGTTCATTTTTTCCAGCGGCAAAGCTGTGGATTCCCAGAGGGCCTGCTCTTTGGTGTGGGTGCCGCTGTCATCGCCGCGCGAAACAAATGCCGCCTGGGCTGCCGCTATTTTTTTGAGGGCTTCGGTGGCATCGGGCAGTCCTTTTATAGCGGCCGGATCTTTTTGGGGACCCAAAATAACAAAATCATTATGCATAACGGCATAGCGTTGGGTGCCAAAACCGTCCTGGACAAATCTTTCTTCGCGCGCTTTGGCATGCACAAAGATGACATCCACATTGCCGTCCATACCATCGCGGATCGCCGCCCCGGTTCCCTTGGCGATTACCTTGACTTTAATACCGGTATCTTCTTCCAACTGAGGTAGTAAAATATCCAGCAGACCGGAAGCCTGAGTGCTGGTTGTCGTCGACATCTTAATTATTTTTTCCCCTGCCAAACCGATGCTGCTAAGAAAACAAATCGTCAAAACCACCAGAATAATTTTTGCTCCAGACCGCGTCATCACATCCTCCTTTTTATCTAATCTCTGTTTTCTGTCATCTGTTTGCCCCGGCGTAGCTCGTCAGAGCAAAGACGGGTCATATGTTTTCTGTCAACTGTCACTTGTGCCCGGATAAAGCATCTTACCGCTTAAGTTGATATCATAGCCCTTAAATGCATCTGCTATTTTACGAAACGGGTTCTCGTGTAAAAGCCCTAAAAACTGCTGAATTCCTTCATCGAAAAATCGATCCTTTAAAACCATCAGATCAAACCGTTCCCAGCGAATGGGGATAAAATCAATATTTAATAGTCCGGCGACAGCCCCGATGCCGGGACCGGCGTCTGCGCATCCGGCCAAAATTTCCAGGCCCACATCCAGATGCCGATGCACCTCATTGCCGTAACCATCAATTTTTTCGCCTTTGACAGCGGTATTTTTGAATTCACGATCCAGCAGCAATCGCGTGCCGGTGCCCAGCGGCCGATTGACAATTCGCATCCCGGGTTCAGCCAGGTCGGCTACGCTGGAAATCTTTTTGGGATTGCCCTTTGCCACCAGGAGACCCTGCTCGCGCCGGGAAAAATTGACAACCGCCGGCATTGCGTCCAGCTCCTGAAACGCATAATCAAAATTATATTCTTCTTCATCTTCCTGCAGCAGGTGGCTTGAAGCGATATGACAAAGATTCTGTCTTAAAGCCCGCAATCCACCCATGCTGCCCAGATTTCCGAAAACTGCCAGGGGTACTTGAAACTGGCTGTTGAAGAGCGAAATCGCACGATCCAGCAAGGGGTCGTTGCTACCGGCCAGTATAAGAACGCCCTGCTGGAGAGGTTGAAGGCTGCCGGTATCCGGATAGTTGATGGTCTGGGTTTCAACCCATTGTTCCACCAAATGTTTGGGAAAAAGCCATTTGCCTGTTACCTTGGAGGCTGGCAGACCTTTTTCGGCCACCAGAGTGTAGATCATCTTTTCATTCACATTCAAAAATTCTGCGATCGCTTTGGTGGACAATAGCTTTTTCATAAAGTTTACACCCTTGGAAATATAAGCAAAAATTTTGGATCAGATCTCATTTGCCAGCGGGCCTGTATAGCCTTTATTGTCATAATTTGTCAATATTATTAGTACTCGTTCAATTATTATTACTAATAATTACAAAAAATAACCATAAGTCTGATTATAATATGTTTTAATGGGAGACCGTTGGTTTTGAAGAAAATAATTTAAACCAAAGCTTTTAACTCCCATCGGCAGGGAGGTTTGATATAAAATTCAGATAAAATTGTATGAATTCATACAAATTTTTGTGCATACCTTAATATATAGGAGGTGGGATTGCCTCATTGAAGGCCTGAATATCAACATTGATCGGTGGTTTTATCGGGCCACGGACATATTTTTGCCAGCGGACATTGCGGGCATTTTGGTTTGCGGGCGGTACAGGTCGAGCGGCCAAAAAAAATGAGGCGCAGGCAGAAATCATTCCAGTCGCGCCGGGGAATGAGTTCCATCAGATCAAATTCAATCTTTACCGGATTTTTATTTTCGGTTAAACCCAGTCGGTTTGAAATACGCCCCACATGAGTGTCCACAACCACTCCGGGAACACCAAAGGCAGCCCCCAGAACCACATTGGCGGTCTTGCGCCCCACACCGGGCAGCTTAACCATTTCCTCCAGGGTCCGGGGCACCTGGCCGTTATGACAGTCTAAAAGCGCTTGGGCACAATTTTTAATATTTTTGGCTTTATTATGGAAAAAACCGGTTGGGCGAATCAATTTTTCGATGGATTTTAAGGGCGCAGCTGCAAAATCGGCTGGCGATTTTAGGCTTTTAAAGAGTATCGGCGTGACCTGGTTGACCTGTTTGTCGGTGCATTGGGCTGAAAGGATGGTGGCCACCAGAAGTTGAAACGGATTTTGATGGAACAACTGGGTTTTGACGTCGGGAAAAATTTCCCGCAGCGTCTTGCGAATTTTATCGGCGCGTTTTCTTACCTGCATATAAAAAAGTCCGTGGTTAGTTGTCCGTGGTTAGTTGCAAAAACCGCATTTTTAACCTATCTTAAAAAAGATGCTTAACGGATCTGTTTAGGCGTGGGATATACGCCGGTTTTCAAATCACAGTCAAGTCCCAAAAATATCTTCTGACATTAAGCGACTATGAATCCGAATGAAAATAAAGTCCGTGCCCTGGGTTTGTGCTCCGGGGGGTTGGACAGTACCCTGGCCGGTCTGGTATTGCGCGATATAGGAATTGATGTTGAATGGATCTCATTTGAAACGCCGTTTTTTACGGCGGCCAAAGCCCGCAAGGCCTCTGAAAAAACCGGCATTCCCCTGACGGTCAAACCCATTTATCCGGTTTACATCAAAATGCTCCGCAATCCACCGGCCGGATACGGCAAACAGATGAACCCCTGCATGGATTGTCATGCCCTCATGTTCAAACTGGCCGGCGAAATGATGCGGGAACAAGATTTTGATTTTCTTTTTAGCGGTGAAGTCCTTGGCCAGCGACCCATGTCCCAGAATAAATCATCCCTGCAATACGTCGAGAAACACTCTGGCTTTAAGGGGTATATTCTGCGGCCCTTAAGTGCACAAAATCTTCCCGAGACCATTCCGGAAAAAAAAGGACTGGTAGACCGGGAACGTCTGCTGGACATTGCGGGACGGGGCCGCAAGCGGCAAATTGCGCTGGCTTCAAAATTTGGCATCACCGATTACCCCGCCCCGGCCGGCGGCTGCCTGCTCACCGACATCGGATATTCCAGGCGGCTAAAGGAATTGTTTGACCATCAGGCTGAGTGCACCGAAGAAGAATTGCACCTTTTAAAATACGGCCGCCATTTCCGATTAAAAGGTAACACCAAACTGATTGTCGGGCGCACTGAAAAAGACAACGAAAACATTTTAAAATATCACAATCCGCAGACCGATACGGTTATCGATGTCAAAGATCATCCCAGCCCGATAGCACTGGTCCCTCAAGGCGGTTCAAAAGAAGTTATTTATCTGGCAGGCTCGATATGTGTCGGCTACAGCAAGGCTTCCAACCTGGCTCCCATCGAAGTGGTCGTCAAAAGCCCCGCCGGCAAAAAGACCATCGAAGTTATCGGTATTCCAACATCCGACTTCAAAAAATTGCTCATTTAGGTTT
>CAZJHF010000109.1:4840-10992 GCA_964545505.1 uncultured Desulfobacterales bacterium
GCGGCCAACTGCCCGCAGGCGGCCGAGATATCCCGTCCTTTGCTGCGCCGAATCATGACCGTGTAATTTTTAGCAATCAGAATCGCCTGAAATCGTAGAATGGCATCTTCGGGCGGCCGCTGATACGTGCATCCGGGGTGGGGATTAAACGGAATCAGATTGATTTTAGATTTGATGGGCCGCAACAGCTTGGCCAGTCGGTGGGCATCATCGGCGGAGTCGTTGACATCTTTTAGGAGGACATATTCAATGGTGATGCGACGCCCGCCGCGCAGCGGAAAGTGCCCGCAGGCTTCAAGCAGTTTTGCGATCGGGTATTTGCGGTTGATCGGCATCAAGCGGCTGCGGGTATCGTTATCGGCGGCATTGAGCGAAACGGCCAGATTGGCACGGGTATCGCGGCCCAGATCGGCCAGACGGGATGCCAGACCGGCAGTTGACACAGTCACCCGTCGGCCGGCAAAGGCAAAGCCAAACCGCCCATCAGTGATGATCTGGATTGCGGCGACCAGATTGCGGTAATTGGCCAGCGGCTCGCCCATGCCCATAAATACCAGGTTCGTCAGGGATTTGGGGTCTTTGATGTCATTTTTGATATCACGTACCTGGGAAACAATTTCGGCCATGCTTAAATTACGCTGCATCCCCATTTTAGCGGTCAAACAAAAACCACAGCCCTGCGCACAGCCCACCTGACTTGAAAGGCACAGGGTATAATGATCGCGTTCCGGTATCAGGACACTTTCAATGCGTTTGCCATCTTTAAGCTGAAACACATATTTGCGTGTGCCGTCTTTGGAAGTAGCGATGTGATCGATGGTCAGGCGATCGATCGTAAAATGATCGGACAGACGCGCCCGCATATCTTTGGATAAATTCGTCATCTGCTCAAATGAATCCGTCTGCCGCGTATAAAGCCATTTTAAAATCTGATCCGCCCGATACGACTCAACACCCTGATCGACCAGCCACGCGACCAACTCCGCCTGATCAAACTCAAGTATATTCGGTTTTTCAAGATTTATCGTCATATTAAATCCCCAAGGCAGCAGCTGGTTAACGATTATTACCTGAATATTACATGAACCCATCTCAAAAATGCATCTAACGCCCAATGGCTTTGTTGTAAACCGATTCGAAATGCTCGAATACTAGCGTGTATGCTCCACTTTCGAATCGGTTTACGCCGCGCCCTTGAGCGCGATCTACTATTTTTGAGATGGGTTCATAAAAATAGATGAGGAATAAAATAAGATCATCATCTGATTTGATTTTGCTGTTAGATGGCTTTTACAGTGTTCTTGCACGCACCATATATAATTTAATACCAAAAAGATTCTCATCTATTTTCATGTAATATTCAGGTATTAATTTTCTTGACATATCATTATTGTGATTGTATTTTCAAGAATTTATGGGTACAACCAGGTAAAAGCATGTTAGACAGCTTAAGCGACAGATTAAATACCATTTTCCGTAAGCTTAAAGGACATGGCAAACTAACGGAAAAGAACATCGAGGAGGGGCTGAAAGAGGTCCGCATGGCCCTTCTTGAGGCCGATGTTCATTATCGTGTCGTTAAAAGTTTCATTGCCGACATTAAAGAACGCGCGATGGGCCAGGAAGTTCTGGAAAGCCTGACACCCGGCCAGCAAGTCATTAAAATTGTCAATGAAACCCTGACGGACTTAATGGGCGGCAGCAATGAGAAGCTGAACCTTTCAGGAAAAACGCCCGTCGCCATCATGCTCGTCGGTCTTCAGGGCTCAGGTAAAACAACCACGGCGGGCAAGCTGTCGGTATTTTTAAGAAAAATGGGCCGCAAGCCTTACCTGGTCCCGGCAGACGTCTACCGACCTGCTGCGATCGAACAGCTTCAAAAGCTGGGTCACCAGCTGGATGTACCCGTTTTCCCGTCGAGCACGGATGAAGCACCGGTTCAAATTTGCCAGGAGGCATTAAGCGCTGCGCAGCAGCACGGATGTGATACGCTGTTGCTGGATACCGCCGGACGTTTGCATATTGATGAGGATCTGATGGCTGAACTGGCGGATATAAAAGCAGCTGTCAAGCCTTCTGATATTTTACTGGTTGCCGATGCCATGACGGGTCAGGATGCGGTCAATATCGCCAAGGCGTTTAATGAGACCCTGGATATCGGCGGTGTTGTCCTGAGCAAAATGGATGGAGATGCCCGCGGCGGCGCGGCGCTTTCGATTAAATCCATAACGGATAAGCCCATAAAGTTCATAGGCGTGGGTGAAAAGCTCAGCGATCTTGAGGCATTTCATCCCGACCGCATGGCGTCGAGCATTCTGGGTATGGGCGACGTGCTCACTCTGATCGAAAAAGCGCAGGACGTTGTCGATCAGAAGGAAGCAGAAGCTTTAGAGAAAAAGCTCAGAAAAAGTCAGTTTTCGCTGGAAGATTTCCGTGACCAGATGGTTCAGATTCGGAAAATGGGCTCTTTCTCTGACCTGTTAAAAATGATCCCGGGCATGGGGCAAATGAAGCAGCTAAAGAATCTGCAGGTGGATGAAAAGGAGTTTGTCAGAATCGAGGCTATTATCAATTCCATGACACCCCAGGAACGACGAAATCATAACATGATAAACGGCAGCCGTCGCAAAAGAATTGCGAAAGGCAGCGGCACACGGGTCCAAGACGTAAACAAGCTTTTAAAGAATTACACCCAGATGTTAAAAATGTTGAAAAAATTAAACCAGGGCGGCATGCGCGGGATGGACCGTGGAATGCTGCCATTTTGAAGGAGAAGTATGAATGGGCGTTAGAATCAGACTGGCCAGACACGGAGCCAAAAAAAAACCTTTTTACCGCATTGTTGTCGCTGACGGTGAAAACCCCAGAGACGGCAGATTCCTGGAAAAAGTCGGCACATATGATCCCTTGAAGGATCCGGCTGAAGTAATGTTAAATCCAGATCGAATCAAATACTGGATCGACAAAGGAGCGATTCCATCGGACACGGTAAAAAGTCTTTTTAAGAAAGAAGGCATCTTCGCCAAAACTACATAGCAGCAAGAACTATTGCGGATAGCATCGAATTCAGTCGTTCATCCCCCCTGTTTCTCAACCGGTAACAAAGGAGATGGCGCTATGAAAGACCTGACCTGCTATATCGCTCAAGCACTTGTGGATCGTCCGGATGAAGTCAGCGTAACAGAGGTTGAGGGCAAACAGACTTCGGTTCTTGAACTTAAAGTGGCCAAAGAGGATCTGGGTAAAGTCATTGGCAAACAGGGTAGAACTGCTCAGGCCATGCGAACGATATTGAGCGCAGCCTCTGCCAAATTAAAAAAACGTACGGTGCTGGAAATTATTGAGTAAGCCGGAGCCCAAAAAAGACCGTCTTCCAATCGGAAAGATTGTGGGTCTCCATGGCGTCAAGGGAACCCTCAAGATTCATTTATTTGCTGAATCACTGGAAATTTTCCAGCCGGGCGCCATGATAACGATTAGCACCGCCGACGGCAGAGAAAAAGATTTCGAAATCGACTGGATCAAACCGCATTCCCGCGGAGCCCTTTTGGCCCTCAACAACATCAGCGACCGTGATCAGGCAAAAACACTGGTCGGTGCCGACTTGCAGATCGAAAAGACGGCGCTTCCCGAATTAGAAACCGGTGTTTTTTACTGGTATGAGCTGATCGGGCTACAGGTTTTCACAACAGACGATCGATACATCGGGCGTCTGGAATCAATTATCGAAACCGGCGCCAATGATGTGTATGTGGTCAAGAATGAAGATGGGGAAATCTTGATTCCGGCCCTTAAATCTGTAGTGCAGTCAATCGATATCGCAGCCAACTCAATGCGGGTTGATTTGCCCGATGGGCTGGAAGAATGAAATTCGTCGTTTTAACAATTTTCCCGGAGATGTTCGCTCCATTCTGGGACCACGGGATTATCCGAAGGGCCATCGAAAAAGAAAAAATTTTTGCTTCGACCCTGAACATCAGGGATTTTGCTGATAACAGACACCAGGTAACAGACGATCGAACTTACGGTGGCGGCAGCGGGATGGTCATGAAACCTGAGCCTTTGGCCGCAGCCATACGGGCTGCTGAACAGGAGATGCCTTCGGCTCATAAAGTCCTGTTGACACCGCAGGGGCGCGTGTTTAACCAAAAAATTGCGCATGAACTGGCATTGTATAAAAACCTGGTATTGGTGTGCGGGCGCTATGAAGGAGTTGACGAGCGCATCAACAGCGAACTGATTGACGATGAAATTTCGATTGGAGATTATGTGCTGACCGGCGGTGAACTGGCCACCATGGTTATCATCGATGCGGTCACCCGTCAGTTACCCGGCACCCTTGGCGGTGAAGACGCCGCCAAAAAGGACTCGTTTGCCGATGGTTTGCTCGAACATGCACACTACACCCGGCCACAGGTCTTTGAGGGTGAGGCGGTACCGGATATTCTGCTATCCGGGCACCACGAGGAAATTGAAAATTGGCGGCTCGAATCCGCATTAATGCGTACTTTAATGAAACGCGCTGATCTCCTGCAAAAAAAGGATTTAAACCCAAAGGAGATCGAAATATTAGAGAAGTGGTCCCGGCGGATTGAAGATATACTAAAATCTTACCACAGAGCACACGGAGAACACAGAGAAGGCGCAGAAAAAAAAAGTTGAAAAATATTCATTAAATTAAAGCATTATTTAGATCCCGGGTTCTCGAATAGGTTATTTGGGATTATCTCTCTGTGATCTCTGTGGTCTCTGTGGTAAAAAAAATCGACCATGTCCAATCTTTATGCGGCATTGATTCATTACCCGGTGGTCAATAAAAACGGTGCAACGATAGCATCCGCCTTGACCAATCTGGATTTACACGATATATCGAGGGCGACCAAAACTTATGGGCTAAAGGCATTTTTTGTTGTTACGCCTCTCGAAGACCAGAAAGATTTAATTCATAAGATTATTTCTCACTGGACTGAGGGCATCGGATCACAATATAATCCCAAAAGACGCAGCGCCCTGGAGTTGATCCGGGTCCATGACGCATACGCTGACGTTATAGAACAAGTGGCCGTTTCGGAAGGCATGGATCCAATAACGATTGCAACCTGTGCGCGAAAATATCCGCACAACCTCAGTTACCCGGAATGCCGTGCCATGCTGAAAAACGGCAATCCTTATGTACTGGTTTTTGGAACCGCCTGGGGATTGAGCGCAGAATTTATTTCGGCAGCCGATTACGTGCTGGAACCGATAACGGGTAAAACAGACTATAACCATCTTTCGGTGCGCTCGGCGGCAGCGATAATATTTGACCGGCTACTGGCATAAAAAACCTTCTTAAAAATGCATTTCAGGTTCCGGGTTGAACTCTTTACCTGTTGCCCGTTAGCCCGCTGACTCGGTGGAAACAGTAGGGCCTTTTTCATTTATTAACAGGCTAAATCCCGCTTTGCGGGGACCTTCGGCCGGCTCAACTGGCTCAACCGGCCAACCCAAATGTAAACTTTACTATTTTTGATATCGCCATAAATAAACGTTTATATGTAAATTTGATAAAATAAGGATTTGAAGAGGTTTGGAGGATCGATGGAAAAGATTAAACAGCTAGAAAAAGAGCAAATGCGACTTGACCACCCAGCATTTGGGCCAGGAGATAATGTCAAAGTCCACGTCAAAATAAAAGAAGGTGAAAAAGAACGAATCCAGGTTTTTCAGGGCGTGGTCATCAGCAAACGCAAAGGCGGCACCAATGCAACGTTTACGGTCCGTAAGGTTTCATACGGTGTGGGCGTAGAAAAAATTTTTCCGCTGCATTCGCCTGCAATTGACAAGATCGAACTGATTACCCGAGGCCGTGTCAGACGTGCCAAAATCTACTATCTGCGTAAACTCAGAGGCAAAGCCGCCCGGATTAAAGAACGGCGCTAACCTTAAATACAGAGGACAGAAAACAGATGACAGATGAAAATCGGGCGAAATCAAAACACAGATTTCAACTTGTTTTAATCTGTCCTCTGACATCTGCTTGGCGCGGCGTAGCTCGACAGAGCGAAGACGGGACATCTGACAATGGATTTGTGGTTTTTCGAAAAAAAAGCCACTGCAAAGGGTTTCAAAGCAATCGCCGGTATCGACGAGGCCGGTCGGGGTCCCCTGGC
>CAZJHF010000110.1:0-10958 GCA_964545505.1 uncultured Desulfobacterales bacterium
AATGGAATTTTGTTTGGTTTTTAAAATCTCTTTCAAAACCGCATTGACTTCATTAACAATGGCAGCGGTCACCTTATCCAGATTCACAACCCGCATCGCTACCTCTGTTTTGATTTCATCCGGCAGTTTAGCGATCACATCGCTGGCAACACCGGTCTTGAGATGCACCAGAATTATGGCAATCGTTTGGGGTTGCTCATCTTTAATCAGATCAAAAACCTGCTCTGCGCTTAGTGACTGGATGGCCTCAAGACCATTGGTTCCGGCGGCCGCATCAACGTCGGATTTCGGGTTGGTGCCGGCAGTGGCAGAGGCGGATGTCGGCTTGGATTTATACCGCTGGGCAATAGCAGCAAATTCTCTGGCGACCTGGGCGACGACCTCGGGTGATATGGTCCGGATTTGAGACAAATGACGATGGATGCGCTCTTTTTCCGGATCACTCAACCGTTGCAGTAACCGCTCAGAGAGCGGCTTGCCCAGCGCGTGAATCAAAATGGCCGCTTTTACCGGCCCTGCTATGTTTTTGGAATCCATGTGTTTGTATACCTAATAACCCCAGATACCATCCGGCAGATGCATTATTCTTCTTTCAACCAATCTCGCATCGCGCCCACCGACGCCTCGTTGTCGCTGGTAATCAATTGCGATATTTCATCCTTGAATGCCAGCAGTTTTGGATCAGCGCCGTATTCGCCTTCCAGTTCGCCGACCGTTTTAGGAAGCTGCCCCAAAATCTCGGCCTCACCGGCGGTCCTGACGGTCAGCCATTTGATCAGAGGTTTCACCACGAACATAAAAGAGAGCATTAAAAATAAACTCAAAAAGGCGTATTTAAAGAAAGGCCTGTACTTTTTAAGGTACACCAGCCAGCGATCCACCGTTGATTCGGCCTCGGCCTGGGCCATCTGATCACTTTCAAACGGGATGTTGACAACTTCAACTTGATCACCGCGGTCGACATCAAAGTTAACCGCCCGTTTGACCAAGTTTTCGATTTTAGTCAGTTCTTCGGCTGTACGGGGCTCATAGGCGATTTCGGTTTCACCGTCTTCGGTCTCGTTGGTCTGGTAGGTGCCATCGACCATCACTGCAACCGAGATGCGTTCGATGCCCCCCACAGGCTCCAGCGTGCGGCTGGTCAATTTTCCAATCTCATAGTTAACGGTTCGGTCCTGTTTGGCAAAAGTCGTATTGTCGTCCTGTGTGGTCTGGTTGAGGCCGGTCTGGCTTTCGGGCAGATTCGATTGAATTCCAGGGATGCCTTTGGGGATCACATCGTTATCTTTTGCCGTTTCATTGAAGGTCTGTTCGCTGCGCACAACTTGATTTTCCGGCAAAAAGCGCTCTTCGGTCAATTCATGCTGCTTAAAATTCAGCGCACAGGACACGCGCACGATGGCCCGGTTGACGCCCAGCGCCTTTTCGAGCATGGATAAAACGCGGTTTTCGAGTTTGCGTTCGACCATGAGCTGATGATCAAGCTGATCCGAGCTCAGGGAGGTCACCCCCCCAGCATTATGCCGACCGGTTAATAGACGGCCATTGCTGTCGACCACGGTGACATTTTCCGGGTTCAGGCGCGACACACTCGAGGATACGAGGTGCACAATGCCTTGCACCTGCTGTTGGGAGAGCCATTTGCCGTGGCGTAATTTCAAGACAACCGACGCGGATGCTACCTCTTCGGCTTCGATAAAAAGCGACTTTTCCGACATGACGATATGGACGCGGCAGCTGTCAACCTCTTCAAAGCCATTGATGCTGCGCGCGAGCTCACCCTGGAGGGCTCTCTGGTAATTAACATTTTGAGCAAATTCAGTCATACCCAGTTTGGTGTTGTCAAAAAGCTCAAAACCCATGTTCCCACCCTGGGGTAATCCTTCAGAAGCCAATGCCATACGGGTTTCGTAGATCCGTTCCTGCGGTATAAGGATCGTACTACCGTTGGCAGAAAGCTGATACGGTATTTTTTGGTCTTTCAACCGGCTGAGGATGATACCGGCTTCATTGGCATCCAGAGAACTGTACAGGGGATGAAATTCAGGTTTAGCCGCCCAATTCATTAAAAACACAAAAGCGGTAATTGATCCCACCGCGAGTGTTATAAACACGATGCGCTTGCCGATGCTGATGTTTTTAAACAGAGTTTGAATTTGCGCTATGATTTGTCGAAAAGGCATTGACGATCTCCGATTTTAGGCTGACATGCGCATAATCGTTTCATAAGCTGAAATTATTTTATTACGAACCTGCATGAGCAGCTGAAAGGCCACATCCGCTTTTTCCAGCGCGATCATGGTTTGGTGGATATCTTTTTGCTTGCCGGCCGCAAGATCCTGGACAGCGGTGTCGGCGGCCGCGTGTAACTGGTTGACGTCATTCAGAGATCGGGCCAGCAGCGTGCCAAAGGATGCCGAATCGGGATCTGGTTGGTTCCGTGTGCCGGCCGGTTGGTCTACAAAAGAAGGCAGTTCTTTTGGAATGGTGACTTCATTCATGATTATTGTCCTATTTCAAGCGCTTTGAGCGCCATATCTTTGGCGGATTGAATGGCGGTGATGCCGGCCTCATAACTGCGGGTGGCCGAGATCATATTCACCATTTCTTCCATCAGATTGATATTGGGCATCGCCAGATAGCCATTATCGTCAGCGTCCGGATGGGTGGGATCATATTTCATTATCGATTTACGGGTATCCTCTACGATGCCGACAACAGAGACCTCCTTTAGAAGCTCTGTTTGCCGGTTGTGCAGGATATCGCGAAACGATGCCTCTGGTGCCTGGGCCGCAAAAACTGGATCTTTGCGGCGATAAGGTCCGCCGGTCCTGGTTCGAGTGGTGTTGATGTTCGCCAGATTGGCGGATATTAAATTCATGCGTAGTCGTTGCGCCGATAAGCCCGAGGCGCTGACATGCAGTGCATCAAAAAAATCCATGTTTACTTCCCTCCTCCTTGGATGACGTTCTTAAGTCCCTGGAATTTTTTTCGAATAAGCTGTGCCGCGGTCCGATACAGAATGGTGTTTTCCGCCAGTTTGCCCATGGTGCGGTCCAAATCCACGGTATTGCCATCGGCTCTCAAATTGACCGCCATCGGATCACTGGCTTTGATCTTGACACCGTCCGCCGCTGGCCGGCGACTCGACAGGTGCAGGCGTCCGGTACGGACCAATTCCAGCGTCCCTGAATGGCCGCCTTTCTTTTGGCGCACATCTTCCATAACAACCTCAAATGCTTTGTAATTCGGCGTATCGATATTGGCGATATTTGAGGTCAAAACCCGATGCCGCAGCGAACCCCGGTTGAGGGTTTTTTGCAGGCTTGAAATGGCTCCCTCAAATAGCGTTTGGGTTGGCATTTTTAACATTCCTCTTTAAGGTGTTTGCGTATATGTAAAAATTCGAGCAAATTTCATACCATGCTGGCAATGGCGTGTCTTGAATGGCACTATTTTGAGTTTTATAATAATTACAAATAATTATTTTAATAATACGATCAGACGCGAGTGCCTTTAGCGGCAAAATCTACCGTTTGGTGACCCCATTCGTGCCAGCCTGGGGCCGGGGATCTCTAACCACCTTGGGCTGCTGTCTGGGCCTCAGATGCTTCCATTTCTTGCTTGTATTCCTTTAATTTGTTGCGCAACGTCCGGATGCTGATACCCAACAATTCTGCCGCCCGGGTACGGTTATCATCAACATCCTGCAAGGTTTTGGTAATAAGCTCTTTTTCCATTTCTCTGACGGTCATGCCAGCCTCAATCGATATGGTCGCCTTGGAATTGCCTATTGTATCACCTGGTTCCAAAAACAGGTGTTCCGGCAAAAGTTCGGGCTCGTTACTGATCAGCACGGCCCGCTCGATGGTATTTTCCAATTCCCTGATGTTACCTTCCCATTGTTTGCTGGCCAAGCGGGCCAGAGCTGCATCAGAAATTTTCAGCATATCGCGTTGATTGATCTGGCAAAATTTCTCTACAAAATGGGCCACCAACAACGGGATATCCCCCCGGCGCTCTCTGAGCGGCGGAACGGTAAATGGAACCACATATATGCGATAATACAGATCCTCGCGGAATTTGCGCTCGGCAACCGCATTTTTCAAATCCACATTGCTAATGGCCACGACCCGGGCATTCATGGGCACCGGTCGGCTGCCGCCGATTCGATCGATTTCCCTTTCCTGCAAAACACGCAGCAATTTGGCCTGTAAGGGCGGTGTCATTTCGCTGATTTCATCGAGCACGACGGTGCCATGTTTGGCAAGTTCAAATTTACCCATTTTACGGCCGACAGCCCCGGTAAAGGCGCCTTTTTCGTGACCGAAAAGCTCGCTTTCAGCAAGGGTATCGGGCAATGCTGCGCAGTTGAGTGCCACGTAGGGTTCATCTGAATAGCCACTGTGCGCATGGATGTAGGCCGCCAGGAGTTCTTTGCCGGTTCCGCTTTCTCCCTGAATCAGGATCGTTGAGCGACTGGTTGCTACATTTTTTGCCAACTTTAAAATATCCAGTAATTTCTTATTCTCAGTGATCAGTGTTTTAACTGTTACTTTAGACTTAACTGCTTTTTTTGACACCTGCATTTCACCATCTTCATGCATGCACCCCAGGACTTTTTTGACCGTAGCCACCAGGGTTTCAAATGAAAATGGCTTCAACAAATAATCGGCCGCCCCTGCCTGCATGGCCTCAACTGCATTGTGAATGGATCCAAAAGCCGTGATCACAATGACCGCAATTGCGGGCTTTATTTTTTTTATAGCACCAATGAGGTCCATGCCCGACATTTCAGGCATTTTTAAGTCCGTAATCACCAGGCTAATGGGATCTTTTTTTATTTTCACCAAAGCGTCCGTGCCACTGGTGGAGCTTTCAACGCTAAATCCACTTCGGGTGAGCGCGTGCGAAAGCGCGCTGCGCATCTCGGATTCATCATCAACAATTAATATTGGCGCAAGGCCCATAACTAAAACTCCGCCCAACCATTTGATATTTAGTCATTCTTGATTTCAGGGCCACTCCACACAGGCAGCGATACAACGCATTGGGTCCCTTCGAGACTGCTGCTGATATCGATGCACCCGCCATGTATCTTAATGATATTATGCACGATGGTCAGACCTAAGCCTGTACCTTTCTTGCGGGTGGTATAAAACGGATCAAAGATCTTTGACAATTCAGTCTTGGCAATTCCGCATCCCGTATCGACCAGATGCACTTCGGCTAAATACGCGCCAGCAATACCGCTGGTTTTGCGAGTTGAAATATGCAGGCGCCCGCCGTCGGACATGGCCTGAATGGCATTGAGTATCAGATTCAAAAAAACCTGCTTGAGTAATTCCAGATCACCTTTGACAAACATCGCTTCGGTGGTCAGTTCAGTCTGGACATCGATTCCATCCTGGGCATCCAATAAATGACCGGCAAAAAACAGGGAATCTTTCAAGGCCTCATGAACATCCAGCACCTGTTCATCCAGCTGCTGGTCCGGTCGCATAAACAGCAGCAAATTAGACACGATATTGTTGATACTTTTAACACCCGCTGATATATGCTCAGCCAGTGTCTTTAGTTCTTCAGATTCCTGCAGATCGGCGATCAGCATCGTCGAAAAAAGCTCGATGCTTCCCAGGGGATTACGGATTTCGTGGGCAATTCTGGCGGCCATCTCACCCATCGCAGCCAATCGCCCTGTTCGTTTGGCCTGCAACTTCAGGTTTTGCATACGCGTGATGTCTGTCAGGGACAAAACGGTTCCGATATTATCGGCTTTGGCCGAAGTCAGCGGTGAAATCGCAACATTCAGATGCAGGTTGCCCTTGCGATTGGCCGGCACCACGATGGTTTGTATTTCGGTGGTCTGTTTGGTGTTTAAGATATTTTTAATATTCAATGCCGGGTTATTAAAATAATCGGATGTAAATACACCATCAAAGGCATGGCCCAAAACATCTTTGGCGGCCAGACCTGTTATTTGTTCTGCGGTACGATTAAAGCTGACGATTTTACCGCTCGAATCCAGTGCCACAACACCGGTGGGAATGCTTTCAATAATAGGGGCGATGTATCGACTTTGTTCACCCAATAATGCGTATGCACCTGTGGTTAGACCTGTCATATGATTTTCCGAAATGCTGACGATAACAATAACGCTTTGATTTTGTGCTAAAAATTAATTTAACTGTCCAATGGCTGAATAAGACAAAAAGCAGATTAGACGCGCAACAATTGAGCAAATATCATGCCATTGAAAACCTGCCTTTTTTCTGCAAGGGGCTGATGATGATCATGTCCGGCAGAACGCCCCCAAAAGGGGCTGCAGGCCGAATTGTCAGTGCGGGACGAGCGAATATAAGCGACTGAAATAATGTTTAAAACAAAAATAAGCCACCTCACAGCCAGATCAAAAGATGCAGCGGGCCCAGGTGACTAAATAACGAAGCCCTTAAAATTTTACCTAATTTCAGTCACTTCGATGGTCAATTGAGCTCAATTTCTGTCAATTTTTCAAGGCGCGCATGTCACTGCATTGACGCTAACGTACCGGTTATGAAAGATAAAGTGAGCGGTCCCAAGACCATAGATATGCAGGGCAAACGCACGGTTGCGTGAACCAAAAAATTGATGAAAGGTGTCAGTAGGCTGGATCTAAAAGAAAGGCCTTTGTTGGACGTAAGATCGTGCTAAACAAAGATCGTCAATCGTCAACCCCTGGGTCTGCATCAACTGGCGCATTGCTGAATTCGATGGCGTTTAATTTTTTCCACCAAGGTCGTCCGATTGAGTTGCAGCAGTTTGGCAGCCTTATTTTTGACCCATTTGGTTTTTTCTAAAGACTGCAAAATCAAATCCTTCTCAAATTCGGTGACAGCACTGTTCAAACAAATACCATCTTCGGTTACTTCAATCGATTGGGTCGCCTGGTATCCGTTGGCAGCCCGGAGCTCTTTGGGCAGATCATTTGCTGAAATCTGACCGGAACCGCTTAGAACAACGAGTCTTTCAATCACATTGCGAAGTTCGCGTACATTACCCGGCCACCCATAGTTCATCAAAACTTCAAGTGCATTATCTGATATTCCTTCTAAGTTTCTGTTATTTTTATTATTATACATTTGTATAAAATAAGAAATCAAATGGGGAATATCAGACCTGCGATCCCTTAAAGCCGGTAGCCCGATGGGGATGACATAAAGACGATAAAACAGATCTTCGCGAAAATTTCCCTTTTTAACCTCTTCAGGCAAATCCCGGTGGGTAGCCGCTATAACCCTTACATTCACTTTGATGGTCTTGGCACCGCCGACTTGTTCAAATTCGCCTTCTTCCAGGACTTTAAGAACCTTAACCTGGAGGTCAGGGCTCATGTCGCCAATTTCATCTAAGAATATCGTGCCACCATGCGCCAATTCAAATTTACCGGATTTAGAAACAGTGGCTCCAGTGAAAGCGCCGCGCACGTGGCCGAACAATTCGCTTTCAAGTAAATTTTCAGGTATTGCACCACAATTTATTGAAATAAATGGTTTATTGCTGCGATTAGAATATTGGTGAATTGCCTTGGCCACCAGCCCCTTGCCGGTGCCTGTTTCCCCGGTAATCAGGATGGTGCTGTCACTATCAGCGACTTTATCAACCAGGTCAAAAACCGCTTGCATCCTCTGGCTGCATCCGATGATGGCTGGGCTGGGATCATTTTCATTGAGTGTTGCCAGAACCCCGGCGTTTTGAACAAAGCGATCAGAATTGGGGGCTAGGGTTTTGCTGACGGCCACATTTTGCACCTTCTCCTCCTTTGAGCAGGTTAATAAACCGTTGATAATGACGTCGGGAATGCAGATTTCTTTATATCAGGTAATACTGTTTCACGTCGCTCACGCGGGATTGGAAAAATCAAAGACAAGGACCGATTTAGCAATATCCATGCCGCCGATTTGCCAGTTGCGGTGGAGCCGATTGACGACAGCCATCAGTTGTCCGGCATTGGATATTGAAAATCAACATGAAGGTATGGGCGGGATTGATAGCCACAATATTTTGTGCAGGCTGCTTTTGGGAAAAAATGATAACACCGACAAAAAATTTAAAGTCAGGTTCAGCGGCATTGAATTGCGGCTACATTTAAGATCACTCGAGGGCCGTTTTTTTTGCAATTTGCAAAAAAAATCGCGAATACCAAGTGCTCAATGCTATATTTGCCATACGAAATGCAGAAGTCAAAGGATTCAAGCTACGCTGAAATTTTTTGCACGAGGGCCGATTTTTGGGGAATTAACTAAATCTACAATGGTTTTAGATAATTAAGTCATCTATTGGTTGACTTGAGCGGTGGAATTGCGGGCATGTTGCACAGCGATATCCGAGCCCGCTGGAAGGCCATTTTTGCAATTTGCCAAGATAGAAAAGCGGCCCTTGATTTAAGGCGTATGGGTAATAAAAATGCTGATATCATCAAATTCTTTGTAAATGGCCTCCAAAAGCGATTCAATCGCCTGGGGCCTGATGCGTAAACTCTCCCAGGCCGGCTGATCCAGGTCCGGCATCTTATTGTCACCGGGGTATCCAATATTAAGCGAGCGGCACAGGATATCCGCCAGGTGAACAATTGCCGCTTCGAATGCAAATCGCCCGGCTGTGCTGGGCTGATGATGATGCAAAATGATATGAATCAATTTTGGCGGCAAATTCCAACGTTCTGCCAGCAGTTTGCCCACCTGCGGATGTCCATATCCCAGAACTTTCTCCTCGGCGGTGATCATCAATATATTTTTATCGTTAACCAGACGATTGATCTCCTTAAACTCCCGGGATAAAAAAATCATTTCCACAATTTTGCCGATATCGTGCAAAAGACCCGCCACAAAGAGTTCCTCCACCTTGTCGTAGCGCAGGTGATTGCCGATCACTTTGGCCGCCACGGCACACCCCAGCGAGTGATCCCAGAACTGCTCCTGCCGGATGAGGCTGATTTTTTTACGATTCGAAAAAAGGTCGAATACAGAAGTGGTCAACAGCAGATTGCGGATGGCATCGAAACCCAGCAGGACGATGGCGCCGGTGATTGTGGAGATACGCTGGGGAAATCCGTAAAATGATGAATTCACCAGTCTTAGCAGCCGGGCAGCCAGAACCTGATCATCTGTTATGATGCGTGATAGGTCCCGCGCAGAGGATTTGGGGTCGTTGACAAGCTCCGTTATGCGCAGGACGGTTCTCGGCAGGGTGGGCAAATCTTCGACCCGTGATATGACACGGTCAATGTCAGGTGGTTTCATTTTGCTTGTCCGGATCCGTTAAGCGCTTCTGCAGCTGCCGGCTGGCGGCCTTCATAATCGCCTGCATGATCGGGTCATCAATCACGTCTGAAAATTTGGTCTGCAGTTCCCTTTCGATGCTTTCACGGGTCTCAAATTTAATTTCGTAACCCGATGGCGCATCCTTTTGGCCCCGCCCTTTTACGTTGACCTGATCAATTCCCCAGGTTTTGAGCATCCAGATCCGTTTTTTGGTCAGGGCGGTGCCTTTCTCCAGCAGCAGCAGGTTCTGCTGGTTGTAAACCGAGTCGGCCAGGACCATACCGGGTTTGAGGGCATCGATGGTCAGCTGAATCATTAATGAACCTCAATTCATTTTCGATTTATTAATGGTGATGGTTGCGTTTTACGCGCATGACGCTTTGCATACACCTTTCTTGATGTAAATGCAACGCCTTCAATCGGATCGAGATCCTGTTTTGAAGGCCTCCGTTAAATTACTATTTTAATTTAATAAATCATAACATTCAAGGCAATTTAGTCCTGGTTTTAAAGAGACTTCGGCGGCAAGCCGCCTGGAATCCGCAACAAGGCCAAAAACTCAAGTTTCAGACTGAAAAAACCGATACCTTTACTGAAGGCCTATGATTTGCAACATAATGCAATTTTTAGCTTTTATTTACGTTTGCCAGGAATCCAACAGCAAAAATCGCTAAAGTTATGCCCCATATATACCGATAACGACTTGGTAGCCAAAAAACCAGGGTCTGAAAGGAGGCGGGGCAAAAATAAGAAGACCCGACACGGCCATCACAAAAAAGCGTGTAGCAACATTTTTATAACACAATTGGCAAGAACGCCAAAATCAACAACCTAGGAAAGGAAATCTAATCATGGCACTTAATTCAATTAATTTAACTTCTGGTATGCGGGCCAATCTGTTTAGCCTGCAGCAAACATCTAAAGATTTTGAAATTACCCAGAAACGGTTGTCCACGGGCCTGCGCGTCAACACCGCCCTGGATGATCCGATCAACTTTTTCAACGCCCAGGAGCATAGATTACGGGCAACCGACCTTGCCGGACGTAAAGATGGAATGTCCGAGGCTATTCAGACCATTAAGGCCGCCAGCGTGGGTGTCGAAGGCATTAGCAACCTGATCGCCCAGGCCAAATCTCTGGCCCAGTCGGCCATGTCTGCCGGCTCTACAGAAGCCAGCACCTTTGCCAGCCAGTATGCAACGGTTATGACGCAAATCAGCGAGATGGCAACCGATTCCGGGTACAAAGGCATCAACCTGCTACAAGCAGGCGAATTAACCGTTGAATTTGCGCCCACCGCCGGCGATTCCACCTTGAAGCTGACCGGTTTTGGTGGCACCAGCTCGAACTTCACCGTCACCGGTTTGAGCGCTGAGATTACCGGCGTAACGGCCGCCACCTGGGCCACCAGTGGTTCGAGTACCGTTAACACTGTCAATATTCAGACCTCTATAAACAACCTCGATCTCGCAAATGGTGAGCTGAGAACCGAGTCCAAAAAGCTGTCCAACAACCTGTCAATTATCACTGCGCGTGAAGAGTTCAGTGCGCAGATGATCAATACCCTGAATGACGGTGCTGCCAAACTGACCGAAGCCGATATGAATGAGGAAGGCGCCAACATGCTGATGCTGCAAACGCGTCAGGCATTGGGTA
>CAZJHF010000111.1:0-10924 GCA_964545505.1 uncultured Desulfobacterales bacterium
ATCATGCTGAAAATTTTCTGAGTATGGTTCAACTCGGCTGTGCAATTATCCTTCTAAGATTATTTTGAGATGGCTTCTAATAATAACGTTGATTTGAATTTCGTCAAGTCGAAGATAACTATAATCTGTTTCAAAAATAGGTGATCACGTCCCCCCGCATGAATGCGGGATTGCACATCTGATTTTAGCAAATTTAAGGTGTTCACCAAAGCAAGGCGAAAACAACTCGGCTGAGCCCTTTTATCCGGGATAACGCAGTCCTTGGACGCAAGATGCCTTTTTGAGATTGCTTCTAACAGCCACAACCGCAACCACAATCACCTGGATGCGAGGTCAATTCTGCCAGGGCTTTGACCACTTCCTTGCTGTCGGGTTGTTCAATCTTTGAAATTTTTACTTTTAAAAAAAATGAATTTTTTTCTTCAAAGAGAGCCTGAACCGGTAGCTGGAGATGTTTCAAATAGGGATGGAGTTCTTGTTTCTTGAGGTGCAGCAAAACGATGTCGCCCTCGTTTTTGTTGGCCAATTCGTATTCAAAAGGGCACATGCCATCAGGTCCGATACCGAAGATGAACTCAAATCCAAGGACCTCCGGGGTCAGATCCATATCCTCTGCTGTATTACCGGCTTCGAGGCGGAGATGTATTTTCTTTAAATTTTCTATTTTTTTCATTTTTATTGGCCTCCTACTCCATAGCGGAGTAAGTTCTATTTCTTAAGGTCTGAAATGTTAAAGGTTTCAGTGTTCAGGTGTCAGGCCTTCAGTGGCCAGATCCAGGCTATTGTAACTCAGTAACGATTGCTATAAAAGTGCTTTAATTTTTATCTGCTTTCAGGCTTGTATCTTCTGAAGCCTGCCACTTTATCAAACCGGCAACTGCTTAACCTATGACCGTTTAAGCCGGAAAAAGACATATCGTGGCTCCAGGACGACCACTCCGGCCGGGAAACGACATTTCGCTTTTTCTGAAACCTGACACCTGAACACGGACACCTGAAACCCTAAAGAATGATTTTACTGGTGTAAAGTAAATCTGACACCCTAATTTATATACTTTAAGCAGATAACTATAACCTATCTCAAAAATGCATCTAACGGCCAAGGGCATTGTTTCAAACCGATTCAAAATGCTCGAATACTGACGTGTATGCTCCACTTTTGAATCGGTTTGTGCCGCGCCCTAGACCGTGATCTACTATTTTTGAGATAGGTTCTACTCAAGATGCCTGGGCGGTTTGCCGATTTTATCACCCAGCGCTCTTTCCCGACTTTCAACAATCTGAGCAGAAATTTCACTGACGGCATTTATTATCCACATGGCGGTTTGCGAGCCCCTGGTATAGTTGGCTTCACCAAATGATTGAACCCGCTTTTGTTTTTGCAAACGGTTTACCTGTGAAAATTCTTTGCTGGATTCAGGTTGATAGACGGCAAAAGTTCTGCCACCAAAGCGGTTGATCAACGAGAAAACCGGAATATCACTGGGCCCGTCGGCGACATAAATCATATTTTGAAAGGGGACCCGACGGTCTGCATCGGGAATCATGGCGTTTACGTCAATTTCCGGTATTTTGTTGCTGCCTTTGTTGATTTCAAAAACAGCTCTGGTCTTGGTGGTATTATCAAGCGCATATGCTATTTGTGAAATGATGCGTGTTTTATTGGAAACCGATTTTTCATCTTTTTGCAAATAGCCGGGCGGGGGTGTGTCTTCAACAAATTCACATCCCCAGACACCATCGACATAGGGTGCAATTTCACTGCCTAAAATAAGCTGCCGTAAACCGGTCGAAACGATGTAGTGCTCTACTTGAATATCATGTGGTTGCCAATCAGCATGCCTCGATACGAATGATTTAATCTCTTCAAAAAATTGTGGTAGTCCATTGTAGAGCTCTATTTTAGCTCCCAATTCTCTTAAGCGGGAATTGTTCAGTCCTTTGAACACGCCCGCCCGGGCATAGGTTAAGATATGATTTAAATATAACGTGTCCGTAGAAATGAGATCAAGGCCGTTTTTTTTGTAAACTTCGGGTAATTGTTCAACTTCTTTCCAAAAATTTTTGGCATCGACTTTATAGTGTTCAAATATGGGCGCCTGCATGTAACCGGGACTCAGCGTTTTATCAAAGTCCCAGATGCAGGCAATGATATTCTGCAGAAAAAGCGGTTGGGTCATATTTGATTTCCATGCTGATAAGCGGGTGTTTAATTATCTAGAACCCATCTCAAAAATGCATCTAACGCCCAATGGCTGCGTTAAAAACCGATTCGAAATGCTCGAATACTAGCGTGTATGCTCCACTTTCGAATCGGTTTTCGCCTTGCCCTTGGACGTGATCTACTATTTTTGAGATAGGTTCTAATATATAATTGATTTTGAGTCAACGACCACCCGCACAGCGGGTGGCTTGGATTTTACCGCCCCATTTTTTTCCAGCCAACTCGTAATGCGAAAGGGTTTGAGTCGGCCGGTCAGGCCAGCAGCAGGCCGCCAGCGACCAGAAGCGAATATCTTCAGGTGGCCAGTTTCCACTTTTTGGTATATACTATAAAAAAAATCACTAAACCCTTTGCTAACTGAAAGGCGGAGACATGATCGAAAAAGTCATCATTATGGGGGCAGCCGGTCGGGATTTTCATAATTTCAATGTCTATTTTAAGGACAATACACGTTACGATGTTGTTGCATTCACCGCCGCCCAAATTCCGGATATTGCCGGCCGACTGTATCCTCCTGAGCTTGCCGGGGATCGCTATCCCCAGGGCATACCCATTTACCCGGAAGACAACCTTGCTGAGTTGATCCGCAAAAATAAGGTGGATCTGGTCGCCTTTTCCTACAGCGATGTGCCCCACGTCGAAGTCATGCACAAGGCCTCTCTGGCGATGGCTGAAGGGGCCGATTTTATTCTAATTGGTGCACCTTATACAATGCTAAAATCACAAAAGACGATTGTGGCCGTATGTGCGGTACGTACAGGATGCGGCAAATCACAGACGACTCGCAAGGTTTGTGAGATTATAAATCAGATGGGGAAAAAAGCCGTAGTGGTGCGCCACCCGATGCCCTATGGTGACCTCAGAAATCAGGTGGTGCAGCGCTTTTCGACCTATGACGATTTTGAAAAAAACCAGTGTACCATTGAAGAAAGAGAAGAATATGAACCGCTGGTCGAGCAGGGCATTGTGGTATATGCCGGTATCGACTACGGTAAAATTTTATCTGAAGCCGAGAAAGAAGCCGATGTGATCATCTGGGACGGTGGTAACAACGATACCCCTTTTTACAAACCGGATTTGCATATCGTGCTATTCGATCCGCACCGCGCGGGTCATGAGTTGTTGTACTTTCCTGGAGAAACCAACATGATTATGGCGGATATTGCCGTCATCAATAAAGTCGATTCAGCCCCGGCGCAAAAAGTCTGGCAGGTCCGAAAAAATATTGAAGAATACGCCCCCGGGGCACAAATTGTTCTGGCGGAGTCCTCAGTGATGGTCAAAAAACCGGAGATGATTGAGGGCAAACGCGTTCTGGTAATTGAAGATGGGCCGACGCTGACGCATGGCGAAATGCCGTTCGGAGCTGGAATTGTCGCCGCTGAAATTTTTAAGGCTGCAGAGATCATCGATCCACGCCCATATGCTGTCGGTTCTTTAAATGAAACCTACACTGTTTACCCGCATATCGGAAATGTAATCCCGGCAATGGGGTATACACCTGAACAGATCAGCGATCTTGAAAAAACCATCAATCAAGCCGATTGTGATCTGGTTTTATTCGCAACGCCAATTCATCTCCCGTTGGTGCTGAATATTGAAAAACCGACTTTACGGGTAAGATACGGGTATCAGGATCACGGGCAACCAACGCTTGAGGAGCTTATCATCGCACGTTTGAAATGATTTAACTTAAGCTCTGTGCAGGCAAGTCAGGTTTCAGCAGTAAAGAAGGTGTCAGGTGTCAGTGTTCAGGTGTCAGGGACTGTTATGATGACCAGGATTACATATATGATAGGACTGCCAACATTAGAATTTGCATTGCGTCATCTGTTACTGACACCCGAAACCTGACACCTAAATGTTGGATAGTATCAGTGTGCTAAAATTTGATCCAACAACGGGTTAAGCCAAATGAAAGAGACACAAAAACCGATACTGCTCGTGGCCCTCGGAGGCAACGCCCTCATTCGAAAGGGGGAAAAGGGCACGGTGACCCAGCAGTTTAAAAACCTGGTGTTGCCCATTCGGCAAATCGCCCAGCTTTCTCAGGATTACAGGATTATTATCACCCACGGCAATGGCCCGCAGGTGGGTAACCTATTATTGCAGCAGGAAAGCTGCTCTGATGTCCCCAAACTGCCGCTTGAAATTCTGGTTGCCCAAACCCAGGGCCAAATCGGGTACATGATTGAATCGACCCTCGACAGCCAGCTCATGGATTTGGGGGTTCACGTCAAGCCGTTGATCAGCCTGATAACTTACGTGGTGGTTTCCGAGGAAGATCCGGCTTTTTCGAATCCAACCAAACCCATCGGGCCGATCTATGCATCAAAAAAGCAAGCGCCGTCCGGTTATCCTGTCGCCAGGACCGCTAAAGGTTTCCGGCGTGTGGTGGTATCCCCAAAGCCGGTAACCATCATTGAAAAACGCGAAATCAAAAAGTTAATTACAGCAGGTTTTATCATCATTTGCTGCGGCGGCGGCGGGATCCCTGTAGTGCGGGAGGGCAGGGCCTTTCAGGGTGTTGATGCCGTCATCGACAAGGACCTGGCCAGTGCCAAACTGGCACAAGAGGTGGGTGTTGACATCTTCGTAATCGCTACGGATGTGGCCGGTGTGGCGTTAAATTATGGAACAAAAGATGAAAAATTTATGCGCCGCTTAAATATAGGATCGGCCAGCCAATTGATCGCCGATGGCCATTTTGCTGACGGTTCAATGCGTCCCAAAGTTGAGGCTGCAGTCCAATTTGTGCATGATGGGGGCAAGCGCGCTGTTATCACATCGATCAAGGCAATTGAATCGGCCGTAAAAGGGCAGGCGGGAACCGAAATTGTAGTATGATGACGTTACAAACAAAATTTAAGATCATGCGCCTGGTTGCCCTGGGCGCAACGATAATGATCGCCTTTCAAATTGCGATTCAATTGATATCGGGTTCAAGCCTCTGTTTTAATGTCGGGTGTAAAATTGTCGAACAACTGACGACCATTTCGCCCTTATATCTGAACATTTTAGGCCTGACCTATTTCCTTGTGCTCTTTTGGCTGTTATTCAATCTGAAGGCAACATTTTGGTTTGATATTGACGTAATTGGATTGGCGCTCATATCGGGCCTTGTCTTTGACGCAGCTTTGATGGCTTATCAAATATTTGTAGCCCGTACCTTTTGTGGTTATTGCCTGATTATCTTTGTGTTCATGATTATTCTGACGTTGCTTTACGGTTTGCGTCAGATGGCAATGGGGATCGCCATATTAGCTGCGGTTGGCCTGTCATTTTCTATTTTGACCTTTTTCCCGATGGGCGCAAAATCAAAAACCTATACACTCAAAGAGGCCGCTTACGGAGTAAAATCCTGCTCATCACCCACCAAAGAGATTTATTTGATATTTTCCTCCGATTGCCCGCATTGCGAAAAGGTTATCGAAACGCTCAACAATTGCAACAGCTGCGATTTATATTTAAACCCAATTGACACCGTAACATCATTGCACCTTTCCGGGCTTGAACTGAATCAACAGTTTTCACCCAAAATTAACCGCCTGATTCTAAAAGTACTGGCTATCGATAGTGTGCCGGTTCTGGTCGTAAAAGACGCTAAGAGCTACCGATTTATCAGAGGCGAAGAAACGATTATCAATTTTATCCGCCGGGCGTGTTTTACGCATGAAGAAGTCATATACTTCGACGAAGCACCTGTCTCATCCGACAAGGAAATTACGGTGTTCACCGATAAAGATGAAGAATGCTCACTGGCGATAGATTGTGATTCGAATTTTACGCCACCCAAGGATTAAATCGCAGCAAGACCTGACACGGCCACGATTTGCAGACCCTTTTGAATGCAGCCTTTATGGAGTTTAATTTTTATCTGCGATGATCCAGGCGGTATTGCGGTTGAGGTGCTCAATTTTAGTTGATATGCAGTCTGACCCCATCATTTCTTGAATTTCAGCAGGTCTTAAAAACCGACTGCGCATTCCCATAACTTTTTCAGCCAACGCCAACAGCTTAACGGCCCTGTGATTCAGATCGTATTCTTCTATCGCCAGACGCCCGCCGCTTTTTAAAACCCTCAACAGTTCATGGATTGACCGCTGCTGGTCCTTAAAGTGATGCAGGGCGTCGACAATTAAGATGCGCTCAAAGGTTCGATCTGCGAAGGGTAGCTGCTCGACAAGCGACCGAACAGGCTGAACCGTTTTCTTGCTAGCCTGCTTTAACATGTGATGCGACAGATCGTTGACGACCACCTGCCCGATCATATCACGTAACAGGGTTGAGACCCTGGCGGTCCCGCCACCGGCATCCAGCAAACGACCTGCACACGGTAAATTCAGCATTTTCTGATAACGGGCCCTGTCAGGCGTCGTGGCCAGACGATCGTATAGCGGCGCAATGAAATCAAAATGATCCATAGTCAAAATTAAATCGGTCTGCCGGTTGCCAGTTTAGCCTGTTAAGCCGTTAATAAAAGAAAGGCGTCTAATTTTTGTTAGCCGGCTAACGGGTTAACGGGTAACGGGCTCTACCTGAGCGTGTTTACCTGTTTCAGGCGACTACCATCGGTTGTGAAAATTAAATTAATGTTGTAATTATGATATAATATTGCAAAGCGCAATATGGGATTGATTTTTAAAGTGGGCTATATTAAAATTTTAATGGTACCCGCAGCAGGGTTTTACCGTTTACCCGTGAGCAGTCGGCGGTGAATGCTTGTAAAGGTTCGGCAAGAATTTATAAACGGAGCAGGGAATGACACATTGCATTTTACTGAATGCAGATTATACGTATCTGAATGTGATTGATTGGAAACGGGCCATCTGTCTTCAGGCTAAAGGTAAGGTTGAGGTTTTGAAAAATTCTGCCCAAACGGTAAGAAGCGCCAGCGGCGCTATTTTCAAGGTCCCGGCAGTTATGCGCCTGATTAAACTGATCCGTACCCTTTACCGCACCGGGGTTGCCTTCTGCAAGAAGAACGTTTTTATCAGAGATGGCTTCAGGTGTGCCTATTGCGGTGCCAGGAAGCTGCGGCTTACCATCGATCATATTATTCCCAAATCAAGAGGTGGCCAGTCTACCTTTGAAAATTGTGTGGCAGCCTGCAAACCCTGCAACCTCAAAAAGGGCCATCAAACACCCAGAGAAGCAAATATGTTCCTTAATATCAGGCCCGTCCAGCCGACCATTTCCGAATTTTTAAGGTTAAAACTTCAAAAACTCGGCATCAATGATTTGTTAAAGGATCTGGGCGTTTATTAGGACAAAGCAACCATCAAATTTTTCCAGCAATCACAGTTAAATTTCCCCCATACTCAGCGTTATGAATTGATGTAATGTGTCTGATTCTGGCAGGCTTAAATAAACTAAGATAAGAGGTGAATATGAAACTAGTTGTTGCGGGAACCGGTTATGTCGGCCTTGTTCAGGCGGCCGTTTGCTCAGAATACGGTCATGAAGTATACGCCTATGATGTCGATCAGTCCAAAATTGACGCATTTTCAACCGGTCAGGCTGATGAAATTGAAAAATTTGTCATGGAGCCGGGCCTTTCCAATGTTATCCGCGAAACGCACGGCAAATCACTGTTCTTTTCCAGTGACCTAAAGTCCATCATTGAAGGTACCGATGCGATATTTTTGTGTCTGCCGACACCCTCCAATCTGGACGGTTCTACCAATCTTTCCTATTTTGATTCTGCGGCTGAGCAAATAGCCGAAATTTTAGCAAAGAGAAAAGACAAACGCCGTATTGTTCTGGTCAGCAAGAGCACGGTGCCGATTGAAACCGTGCGGCGCCTGGAAAGCATTATGAAAAAGCACGGGGTTGAAAATTTTGGCGTGGCGTCCAATCCTGAATTTCTGGCTGAAGGAACCGCTGTCAATCAAGCCCGCAGACCGGATCGTGTGGTGGTGGGCTGTGACCACGAAGAAGATTTTAAAATCCTGCGCCGCGTCTATTCACAATTTGTACATCACGTTCGCATCAAATATATCGAGACTACGCCCGAGACGGCCGAAGCAATCAAATATGTGGCCAACACAATGCTGTTGACCTATATTTCCTTCTGGAACGGGGTCGGCGCAAAACTCGGCGAGAAAATTTCGAATGTAAATATCGACGACCTGCGGCTGGGGGTAACCGCTGATGATCGAATCAGCACCTGGGGCTCTTTTGTGAGCAATGGTGCCGGGGGAAGTTGTTTCGGCAAAGATATTGCCTCTTTAATTTATCAGCTGCGCCGACTGAATGTCAGCACCAAGATGTTGGAGGCCTCATACGAGGTCAACGAATATCAGAAAGTGTATTTGGTGGATCGCGCCATCAATGAAGCCCGTTTTAAATTCAATAATAAAACTGTCGCTGTATTAGGCCTGGCGTTTAAAAAGCACACCAATGACATGCGCGATGCATCGTCGATTAAGGTCGTCGAGGCTTTGCTTGGTAAAGGCGTATCTCAAATCAATGCCTATGATCCGCTGGCCAATGCAACCGCCCGGCAAGAGTTTGACCCTTCGAAAAACGTTCTATTTGAAAAAATAAAATATTTTGAATCGGCTAAAGAGGCCATACAAGGAAGCCAGGCCCTTTTCATTTCTTCAGATTGTGAGGAGTTTCGTGGATTTTCAAGGACTATAGAAGATACGGTTCAACCACCCTATCTAATCATGGACGGTCGTCGCATGATCCCGGATTACGCCGAACTGGTGTCAAAGAAATACAGTTATCTGGCGGTGGGCTCAGTTGTTAGATGTCCGGCCTGAGATTTCTGCGGATAGCATTAAATTTGAGCGTATCCATACAAGAGAATGGGATTTAGCATGATGAAAGGTATCATTCTAGCGGGCGGTTCCGGTTCCAGATTGTTTCCGATTACACGCGGGATCAGCAAACAACTGTTGCCGGTTTATGACAAACCTATGATTTATTACCCCCTGTCCGTTCTGATGCAGGCTGGGATAAAGGAAATTTTAATCATTTCGACCCCGCATGACTTGCCCATTTTCAAAAGAATCTTAAATGACGGTTCCCAGCTGGGACTGTCCTTTGTTTTCAAAGAGCAACCCCGCCCTGAAGGGCTGGCCCAGGCCTTTATTATCGGAGAGCAATTTATTGGAAATGATACCGTGGCTCTTATCCTCGGTGACAATATATTTTACGGACCTAATTTTTCGTCGATTTTATACAGGACGGTTCAATTGGAGAGCGGCGGACTGATTTTCGGGTATCCGGTCAAAGATCCCCAGCGGTACGGGGTGGTGGATTTTGATGCCAGCGGCAACGTGACCGGAATCGAAGAAAAACCGCAGCAGCCCAAATCTCATTATGCCGTTCCCGGGCTTTATTTTTATGATAATCACGTCATTGACATTGCCAAGAATCTCAAACCTTCCAAACGCGGTGAGCTTGAAATTACCGATGTTAATATGTCGTATTTGCGTGAGGGCAGGCTCAAAGTTGAGCTCCTGGGCCGCGGTTATGCCTGGCTGGACACCGGAACCCATGAAGCGCTGCAGCAGGCGGCAAGTTATGTTCAGGCCATCCAGGAACGACAGGGGCTTAAAATTGCCTGCATCGAGGAGATCGCCTACCGCCTGGGGTATATCGGCAATGATCAACTTGAAAAACTGGCAAAGGATATGACCCAAAATGAATACGGGCGTTATTTGCTGGATCTCGCCAGTGATGTCTAGGTTCAGATATAAACCCCAAAATGGTCATCCCTGATTGCGGTGGTGCACCGATATCGCCGACAACCCATCCTGACTACAATCCTGACAAAATCGCCACTGGCATTTTTCAGATCTTGACGGTTCGATGCGCCTATTTTCAAATTCATCTCTGGCGTTCGCACGGTCAATGGTATTTGCTTGACAGGATTTTGCAATCCGAGTAAGAAATTTAGCTTAATTTACAAATCCGAATCGGAGGCATGCATGGATTACAAAAAGACGCTTAACCTTCCGAAGACCCCGTTTCCCATGAAAGCCAATCTTTCCAAACGGGAACCGGAACAGCTTCGCAAGTGGGATGAGGTGAATTTGCACCAGCAGGTCAGAAATTCCTCTAAAGGGCGGGAACACTTTATTTTGCATGACGGCCCGCCTTATGCTAACGGCAATATCCATATCGGCACGGCCCTGAATAAAATCTTAAAGGACATCATCGTGCGTTCCAAACAGATGGCCGGCTATGATGCTGTTTATGTTCCGGGCTGGGACTGTCATGGTCTGCCGATCGAACATAATGTTGACATTGAAATCGGAGAGAAGAAGAAAACACTTTCGCTGGCGGATGTGCGGCGACTGTGCCGGGCCTATGCTGAGAGGTTCATTGACATCCAGCGCGATGAATTTAAGCGGCTGGGGGTCATGGGGGATTGGGAAGATCCTTACCTGACGATGAACTACGCATACGAGGCCACCATTGCCCGGGAATGCGGCAAATTTGCCAAAAATGGAAGTCTGTTTCGCAGTAAAAAGCCGATTTATTGGTGCTTTACCTGCCAGACCGCGCTGGCTGAGGCGGAAATCGAATATCAGGATGAGTCGGCCCCCTCAATTTTCGTAAAATTTGCCCTACGCGATGATCTCAGCTCAGATTATCCGGCATTGGGCGGCAAAACCGCATATGTCATCATCTGGACCACAACACCCTGGACACTGCCGGCTAACCTGGGCATCGCCTTACATC
>CAZJHF010000112.1:0-2565 GCA_964545505.1 uncultured Desulfobacterales bacterium
AATCGGTTTTACGCACACCTTAATCTTCGTAAAATTAGATTTGTGATCCATTTATCCTGGAGAACAAAGTCCTTGGGCGTTAGATACATTTTTGAGATAGTTTCTAAACTCGTTTCTGAGCGCTTAGGTTTTGGTTCAGGGCTCCCGCCTACAGGCGGGATTTCACATCTGGATTTCATTCATTAGGGTGTTCAATCGGCGGGAGGAGTCGGAATGACGGAGCGTACCTTTAGTGCATTGTTCATGCAAAAAGAGGTAATTACAAGATAGCAGGATAAAAGTTCTTGGTTTTTGATTAGACTAAACCGGCTTTTAGGGCCTTAGATCTTGTCTGAGGGCTCGGCGTGGGTCGCTTCAAAAGTGGAGCGTACACGATAGTACGCGAGCATTTTGAAGCGGGCCATAACACCGCCATCGGGCAAGAGATGATGCCCTAAAAGTCGGTTTTAGTGTTCGACCGGAAACGTCATCGAAGCCCCAAACCATCCAATCACCATAATCATCGGAATCAGCGCCAGCACGAGCAGCAAATAAAGAATGCTGGCGCCCTGAATGGAATCCAGGACATTTGGATCGGAAATGCGCCAGATGAAAAGTATGATCTGGGTCGCGAGCAGGGTGAGCGTAAGCGGAATCTTGATCTTTACCGGTCGCATGGGTTGTGCCATGTAGTTTAACCACCAGGTGTATACGCCCGTGGCAATGGCGACGGCGGTGAACAATATCCCGGCGGCCAGACAGTGCAGGGCTGTCAGTTCCAGTGATTTATTCCCGGTCATCAAATACAAAATATTGAAAATTGCTGTGGAAAAGGTAAACACAATCGGAAAATGGACCGTCATCGGATGGGGATGGCGTCTGAGGAATGGCTGTTTTTCCAAAAGCCAGGCCAAAAAGCGGGGCATCTGAGGTTCGGTAGCAATTGCTTCTTCTTTCAGTGTACCCACCTGGGGGTATCGCTCTAAAACATCGGGTTCATGCGGCGCCCCCTGGATGTCGGTTGTCAGATCGGCACCGGCATGATGGCGATTCATGTGCTGACCATTTTTCCATAACTTGCTGTTGGTGACATCATAAACCTTGCCTTTGTAAGCAACATAAATGGGTCGCCCTTCTTTACCATCACATTTTTCAAGTTCGGCACGATCAAATTCCTGCATCGATATCCTCCTCAAAATTGCCCGATCAAAATACCAATTTAATAACCACAACAACAAGCATGGCCAGCGGGTAATAACTGGCTTTGTTAAATAGAATCATGGCATGAGAATTTTCGTCCGTCCGGAATAACATAATCGTCGGCAACAGCAAAAAATAAAACCCCACCAGAGCAAAACCGACAATAAATGGAAGCCCGAAGGTGAGCGGAGATAACGTTAGCAAAACACCCGACAGGATCAGTGTCAGCATAATCGAGCCAAAGATAATGATATTGGCCTGTTCAAGCCCGAA
Organism: uncultured Desulfobacterales bacterium; assembly: GCA_964545505.1. Lineage (GTDB taxonomy): Bacteria > Desulfobacterota > Desulfobacteria > Desulfobacterales > JAHEIW01 > JAHEIW01. Next base: position 1,453 of record CAZJHF010000112.1, read on the forward strand.
TCGAATGGGGATGGTGCGGGCGCCGAAACGAACATCCTCCTGCAAATCGATCCAATCATTGGGAACATTCTGGCCGCCGACTTCCCAGAAAAATAACAACAAAAATAAAACGATCAAATAGGAAGCAGCTGGATTCGGATCAACGGCAAATACGGCTGCGATCGGACCGGCGGCTTTAACGACACCGCTGACGATAGTTCGGGAAGGGCTTACATTCCACATATAACAATAGATGGTTTCAAGTACACAACCACCCACAAATATCAAAACACATATCGGGTTTAACAGGTAGGCACCAATTAATGCCAAAAGCGCCCAGGCAATTGACCAGACCAGTCCTTCTTTAAAGCTCAGCAGGCCGCGTGCCATGGGATGACGAACCAGCATGGCATCCAGATCCTGGCAGTCATCAACCTCTCGCAGATTCCCCTGTTGCAGCTTCTTTTTGTCCGAGCGGTAACCGACAACATCATTAAGGGCATAAACAGCCGTGTAGCCGGCAAAGACGGTTATGAGCCCCAACGCAATAATTTTTAATGAAGGGAAATGTCCCAGCCATAACAACGACGCCAGAGCGGCCGTAGACATATCCAACAGACCGTGAGGAGTTCTGGAAAGCGCCCAAAAAAGCTTCAGACGGTCAAAGCCTGTAAATTCATACTGGCACGACGTTTCGGCCATTAATTTCAACCTCAAAAGAAAACTTTTTAGTTACCACAAGCCCGCCCGCCTCGCCTTGCTCGCATGGCGGGCGTGGGAACACTGAGAGCACAGAGATTAAATTCCGTGCAGTATTAATTTTAAAAATTTTCTCTGTGTCCTCTGTGCCCTCTGTGGTGAAGTATTTTTATTGCAGTTATTCTTGCAGCTTGCAATCAGCATCCCATTCCGGACAGGCAGATTTTCTATCCGCGCTATATTGTTCCATACACTCTCCGCACTCCATGTCGAAATTGGCAACATCTCCGTATTTTTCCTTAATTTCCTCAGGGGTTAACGTTGTCAACTCGGTGCAGCCGCATTGGGGACAGGCAGTTTTAACTTTGTAATACTTTCTGGCCATACATCGTTCTCCTTTTCTTTATAACAGCAAAAGCTATTAGACGATTACGT
>CAZJHF010000112.1:2665-10803 GCA_964545505.1 uncultured Desulfobacterales bacterium
GCCATACATCGTTCTCCTTTTCTTTATAACAGCAAAAGCTATTAGACGATTACGTAAGCATTTAACCACGAAAACACGAAATCTGGAAAGCATGAAATATGTTTTTTTAATTTTCGTGTTTTTGTTCTTGCGCGCTTTCGTGGTAAAAAATTTATAGTTTTTAATCCTTCCGGGATTACATTTAAAAAGAAGATTTTTATTTTAGCGCCCGAACTGCTGTTTGCGTCGGTGGCGCAGAGTCTTATTTAAATTGAACCTGTAACCACTCGTCAAATTCTTTTTCACTGAGTATATTTTCGTCCAGCACAACCTGCCGTATGGTTTTGCCGGTTTTGTAAGCTTTTTTTGATACAGCCGCCGCCTGATCATATCCGATCCTGGGGACCAGGCCGGTCGCCAGCGCAAGGCTTTGCTCGATATAGCCCGCGCATGCTTCTTCGTTGGCATCGATGCCGTCAATACATTTTCGGACAAACACATCTGCTGCGGCTGCGAGTAATTCAATCGATTGTAACAGGTTGTAGGCCATCACCGGCAACATGACATTCAACTCAAAATTGCCGGTCTGCCCGCCCATCATAATCGTGGTATCATTGCCCATGACCTGGGCGGCCACCTGGATAACGGCTTCGGGAATCACCGGATTGACTTTACCCGGCATTATGGACGAGCCCGGCTGTAAGGACGGCAGGTTGATTTCGCCGATGCCGCAACGTGGACCCGAAGCCAGCCATCGTATATCGTTGGCGATTTTAACCAGACTCACCGCCAGGGTTTTCAGGGCACCGCTGGTCTCGACAGCGGCATCCCGGGCTGCCTGGGCCTCAAAATGATTGGCGGCTTCCTGAAACGCAATTTTCGTATGTGAAGACAGTAAGGCAATCACCCGGCTGGCAAATTCAGGATGGGTATTGACACCGGTCCCCACGGCCGTGCCGCCCAGGGCCAGCTCGCAAAGCCGGCTTTCGACCGCGGCTATTCTGTCGAGCCCCAGTTCTATCTGCCGTGCGTATCCGGAAAATTCCTGCCCCAGCAGCATCGGAACCGCATCCTGCAAATGGGTCCGGCCGATTTTATGGATTTTAGCAAACTCCCGTGCTTTTTGCGCAAGGGCTTTTTGGAGTGACTGTAAGGCGGGCATAAGGTCCTGCCGAACGGCTATCAAGGCGGCAATATGGATTACCGAAGGGATCACATCATTGCTCGACTGGCCCAGATTGACATGGTCATTGGGGTGAATGGGTGATTTGCCGCTTTTCTTAGCGCTTAAAATTTCATTGGCGCGGCAAGCAACAACCTCATTCATATTCATATTGGTGGAGGTGCCGGATCCGGTCTGAAATACATTGACGACAAACTGGTCATCCAGCTGACCATCCATAACCTCCCCGGCGGCTGACTCAATGGCGTCAGCCAGTTTGGCATCCAATAGTCCCAGGTCCTTGTTTACGCTGGCGGCGCACTTTTTAAGCAATGCCAGTGCATGGATAAATGACGCCGGGATTGTTAAATGGCCAATAGGAAAATTATCGACTGCCCGCTGGGTTTGGGGTCCGTAGTAAGCGGTTTGCGGAACCAGGACGGTTCCCATGGTGTCTTTTTCTTTACGATACTTCATATTTAGGTATTCTACAGGTTCCGGGTTCTGGGTTCTGGGTTCAGAGGTTCCAGGGTTGTAAACAAGGCCTTAAAGATCAACTCTCAAGGCTTTGGCTTTTATCGAACCTCTGAACCTTTGAACGTTGAACCTTTTAACCCGACGACTGATACCCGAGCCGACTTTGTGATGGAAGCCAGAAAAGTGACTCGATGCAAGAAGCCGGCAAAAAGTTTATCGGGCCGGCATGCGCTCGATATTGGCCCTGAGCTGAGCGATTTCGATACCGAGGCTGACGCACTGTTCACCCAGCATACATTTTTCGGCATCCCCTTCTTCCAGAAAGGTTTTCAGCTCGATCTTATCCTTTTTCAAGTCCACCACCCAGGTATTCTGATCCTCATCAAATTCAACGTTCACATCTATACCGCATTGACCGATATCCGGGTACAATCCAATTATTTTTCCGCAAAGTTCTTCTTTATTGATCATGATCATTTTCCTTTTTACCACAACCTCATTACAGAGGGAATAGCTTTTTATTCAAGTCAATCTTCACACCTAAATTAAGATAATTCATCATCTGGCTAAATCAAAAAAACCGGCTTATCGTTTTAGGGGTTCAGGGTTCATTTAATATTCGGCTCTTATGCTGGAAAGCAAGGAATACCCGTCAACCTTTAGGCTTTTCCATCTGAATGGCAAACATTAGCAGCGCCGGGATAACCAGCACGGTGAAGATCGTCGAAATGGCCAGCCCGCCTAATACCACGCTACCCAGTCCTCTGTAAAACTCGGATCCCGGGCCGGGCACCAGCACCAGCGGCAACATACCAAATATTGAAGTGGCTGCACTCATATAGATGGGCCTCAGGCGGGTGCGCGTGGACGCCAGCACGGCTTCCCGGTGGGACATGCCGTTCAGACGAACATTGTTCAGGGCCTGATGCACAATCAGGATGGCATTGTTAACCACCACACCCACCAGGATGATAAAGCCCAGCATGGTGAGAATATCGAAGGGCTGGGGCGCAATAAACCAGTTTACCAGTTTGAGCCCGATAAGCCCGCCGACCGCCGCCAGCGGCAGGGTAAACATAATGATCAGTGGATAAATGAAGTTGCCAAACAGGGCGGACATGAGCAGATAGGCGATCATGGCCGCCAGAATAAGATCCCACTGCAGGGTTTGACGCGTCTCGGTTAGTTTGTCAGCCACACCGCTCTGTCTCACATCCGTACCCTGCAACGTGCCCTGCCCGGCCATCGGTTTGATGACGCGACTGGTGATGGTTTCCATGGCTTCCTGCAGCGGGATAGAAAACGGGGGGGTTACCTGCAGGGTGATGGTGCGCTGGCGCTCCAGATGGCGGATCTGGGTGATTCCGGCGGTATGCTCCAGCTTTGCCAGCGATGAAATCGGAACAATCCGCCCGCCGGGAATGGCAATCATGGAATGATACAATTTTTCCGGAGAGTGAACGTCTGCTTCGGATGCTTTTAGAATCATGTCAATTTTTTTCTGGCCTTCCTGTTTGAAATCTCCGATATCCCTGCCGTCCATCAGGACATCCAACGCAATTCCAAAATCCCGGGCGGTCATATTTACCGCTTTGAGACGATCCCGTAGTGGCATCAGGCGCGCTTCCGGAAACAGCAATTCCAATGACGGCACCGGTCGGATTTGCGAACCGGGGATTTCTTTCATAATGGCGCCATACATGACTCCGGCTACCTGGACGATACGATTGAGATCATCGCCACTGATATTGACTTCAATAGTTCGCCCGCGACCCAGAGAGGTTTGGAAAACACCGGCCTGCGTGCTCACACCGAACATTCCCGGAATCGAAAAAATCGTTCGTCTGAACAGTGGCAACATTTCCCCGGCTCGCTGTTCATGGGTGCTGGTGGCGCCAAATAACATGATCTGCTCGGCGCCTACATAAAACATGTTTTTAATACCCGGAAACCCGTTATGTTCTTTGCCCATATAAGGGGCATTGACCTGGTAGATATGTTCCCCGATGGCCTTGCGCTCGTCAAACGAAAGACCCGGCGGCGGAATCAATAAACTAATCACCAGATTGCGGTTGCCCTGCGGCAGATACTCTGCTTTGGGAAGCAACACCCAGGAACCGATGATCGAAACCGCACTAAAAACAAAGACGGTGGCAAGCCGGGTCTTCCAATTATGAGTGACACCTTTCACCAGGGCCATAATAGCGTTTACGATGCGGGAACCCCTACCGCCACCGGTCTGGGTGCTCGGCTGACAGGAGTCTTTACTTCCGGTAAGTTGAAAAAGCCTCCCCGAGAACATCGGTATCACCGAAACAGAAACAAAGAGGCTCAATCCAACGGCAAAGGTGACCGCGATGGCAATATCACGGAACAGCTGCCCGGCCTCTTGCTCCATAAAAATGACCGGCAAAAAGACCGCAATGGTCGTCAGGGTGGATGCCAGTATGGCGCCCCAGACTTCACGGGCGCCGTCATATGCTGCATCAAAAGCGGGTTTTCCCATCTGGCAATGGCGGTCAATGTTTTCAAGCACAACGATGGCACTGTCAATCAGCATGCCGACCGCAAATGCAATTCCGGCCAGGCTGACCACATTCAAATTGCGGCCCATCAAATGCATAAAAATAAAGGTGCCGATAATGCTGATCGGAATCGCGGTTGCCACAATAATTGTGGAAATAAAACTCCTCAAAAACACCAACAAAACAATGATGGCTAAAGTTCCGCCGATGATGATATTCTGGCGCACCAGGTTGATGGCCCCTCTAATGTAAGGCCGTTGATCATATACCCAATCAAGCTTAATCTTGTCCGCGGCCAGCTTTTCGGAGTTCAAACGCTCAACCACAACTTCCAGGCGATCGGAAAGCTCAAGGATGTTGGCATTGGGTTCCGGTTTGACCCCGATAGCGATCCCTTCCTGGCCCAGATGCAGCATGGCGGTCGTCAATTTCTCATAACCGAATTCAACCGTTGCCAGATCAGAAACCAGAATCCGCTGCTGGCCGGTGGAACGAAGAACGATGGCTTCAATATCGGCAGGCGATTTAAATTCACCGACGGCTCTGATGCGATAATCCCGCCGGCCGACACCCATAATGCCAGCGGAAATATTCATATTTTCAGCTTTGAGGATGCCAATCAGCTCGGATATGGTCAGCCCGTAAGCCGCCAGTTTTTCCGGCTGAACGATAATATGCATCTCTTTTTCAGTGCCGCCACCGATAAAAAGATCGGCGACACCGGAGGTCCGTTCGATATATTGGCGAATATTATTTTCAAAATACGTCCGATACTCGTAAGGCGAACGATGATTGTCATCGGTGGTTTTTAGAACCATCCAGATCACCGGTGAGGTGGCGGCGCCGGTAGCGGTGATGATGGGTTTGTCGACATTTTCCGGATAAGAAGGGACTTCGTTGAGCTTGTTTGAAACCCGTAACAGAGCATCATCCGGGTCGGTGCCAAGACTAAACCGCAAAGTAACGCTGCCACGGGAATTAAATGATGAGCTTTCCATTTCCGCAAGTCCCGGAATGCCCTTTAAAACTTTTTCCTGTTCTTCGATAATTTCCCGCTCAACCTCGTAGGGGGTGGCGCCGGTCCAGGTTGTAGTAACACTGATCTCAGGCTCAATGACGGTGGGACTTAATTGATAGGGCATGCGTGTCAGTCCGATGATGCCAAACAGGAGAATCAGAATGACACCCACTATAACGGTAACCGGTTTTTCGATTGAGAATCTGACAGCGTTCATAGCTATAATTCTCATTGAGCAAAAACCGCTCAATGGAAAGTTACTCTTTATCCAATATTCGCTATTAGAGATAGATGAAGAATGATTAAATGATAATTTACAAACCCATCTTTGTACGTGTCGGAAGCCTCCATCGGCAAGGCACTTAAGGGCGGGCCTCGACTGCCTTCGGCCATGAGCTCGGGCCGAATGGAGCGGCCCACGGCTCGTCGCGTTGTTCCAAGGGGGAAAATAAATGAGAAATTAAAAGAAAGATTATCCGATTTAGTCATGAAGAAAAATATTCTAATCTGTTTTCAAATAAAATTTCTCATTTATTTTCATACAAAGAAGTAGAGACCATTTGACCGTTGCGCAACCGTTCGTTGCCTTTGACAACCACCTGCATGCCTTCTGCCAATCCCGCACCCTCAATTCCGGCAACCAATCCTTGATAACCGATGACGCGCACCGGAATCATCTGGGCTTTAGAATCATTGATCGCATAAACCACGATTTGGCCAAAGACGGTTATGACGGCATCCCGAGGAACTACCAGTGTTTTACGGTGCTCTCCAACCGGCAGCACCACCCTGGCCGACATGCCCTCGATGAGCGCCTGCGTATTGGGGGTCCGGATTTTGACCGGAAATGTGCGGGTGGCAATATCGCCGCGGGGGACAACTGCCAGAACCGATCCTGAGATTTCATGGCCATTGATGGTTGCTTTGACCGGCATCCCGATTTTAACGTAGGGAATGAATTTCTCAGAAACATTAGCCACAATATCAACCACATCATCTTTGGCAAGTACCGCTACCGTGGCGCCTTCAGCGAGCCATTCCCCGCGATCCACATGGCGCTTGATGACAACCCCGTCAAACGGGGCCCGGATAATTTTCTTCTGCAGTTCGATTTCAATGCGCTCAACCTCAGCCTTGATTGACTCCACGCGCTTTTCAATTCCTTTTACCTCAAAACGATCCTCGTCATAGGATTGTTCGGAAATCGATTTTACTTTATAGAGTTTTTCCATGCGCTTAAGTTCAATTCGCGCAATTTCCAGTTCAGATAAAGCCTGCTCATAGGTGGCAGAAGTCGCCAGCAACTGTTTTTCTAATATATCCGCACCCAGCTCAATAAGAACCTGATTCTTTTTGATACGCTGTCCGTCCTCAAAGCGCACCGCTTCAACCCGTCCGCGCACCTCCGACGCAACATCTGAAACCTCTTCATAAAATACAGTTCCGATAAATTCCGCCTGTGGAGCAACATTACCCATTTTTACCTTTGTGACACTCACAACAGCCGGGGGCGGGCCTTTCGGCTTATCCTGCCCCCAAAGAGCCGGGCCAAGGAGGTTTAGGAACAACCCGCCTAGAAACAAAAACCGCAAGTATCGTTTTATCCTGCCGGACATGCCAGCCTCCAGATGTAAATATTATCAATAAAACTTTATTCTTAAATTGCGCCAAAAAGCAATGGATTAGCACGCTTGCGTATGGACTAAGATAAGGATAATTGCAGATATGACAAGCAGACTGGAAGAAGACTTTAGCATCAACGATGGTTTGTCTATAATAGCGGCATGACGCATGCTAAAGCGCTAAATGAAGATAGGGAAAAGTGCTTCATTGTATTGTTAAACCGGCGAACGGGCCAACGGGTAACGGGCTCAAGCAATGCATGTCAGATGCATTTTTGAGGTCGTTTTTAGAATAGATGGGCAACATCCTGTATGATCAATTTGATTTCGGCGCCGATTTCCTCGAGTTTCTCTGGTTCAATCTCCAGGAATTTAGCCGAATCCAGCTCGCTTAAATCGACATCATCTTCAATCAGGCTGTACCCAATCGTACGGGTCAGCATGTTGGTTAAATGCACCACCAGGAGTTCTTTTTCGGTTTCCGGGGTCAGCTCAACGTTTTCATGCCGCGTGACGATCTTTACGAACAAATCCTCAAAGCCCCAGCGACGCAGCAAGACGCCACCGATACTCAAATGGCCCTGCTGGATATTGGCCTGGATGACATCAAAGTTGATTTTTTTGATTTTGGAGATGTTTGTAAACGCTTTCAGCAGTATACACTTGCCGACATCATGCACCAGACCCATCAAGAAAAAATTTTCCGGATCCGGCAGCTTCAGGTGTTCGGCGATGAGCTTGGCACCGAACGCTGAGGCCAGGGAATGCACCCACAGTTTATCCATTAGGATTCTAAATTGCGCCCGATCGGTTTCATAGAGGCTTTTGTTGGCAATCGCAATCACGAGGTTCAGCGTTTCTTTCAGGCCCAGGCGGGGAATCGCTTCTTTTAAATTTTGAATTTTGTGTATGCCGCGATATATTGGACTGTTGGCAACTGAAATCAAGCGCAGCGATATGACCGGATCTTTTTCGATGGCGGCAGCGACATGATCAGCGGTTGAACTGGGTCGTTTGATAACGGCCTGCACCTCTTTTACGACCTGCGGCATCACCGGCGGCGTGATGTTGCCGGCATTAAAATCCTGAATAATTTTGGTAAATATTTGCCTGATAGAAGCCGTTTCTTTTTTCATTAAAAAATCATCGGATTCAGCAGATGTGGCTTCAACAAACTCGGCAAATTGTTCGATCAAATCGCTGTCAAAGCGTTTACCGGCCTTATTTTTAAAATCGGCAAGCGCTTCCGGGACGCTCGCAGCAGGCGCTTTGGAAAACGGGAAAATCATGGTGTCCAGCTCGTTGAACATACATAGAACGCGTGCGCCCAGCGGAATCTCGTCACCGCTCAAACC
>CAZJHF010000113.1:0-10755 GCA_964545505.1 uncultured Desulfobacterales bacterium
ATCCCAGGTCCGGTTCTTCGACCTCAGTGGGATTAAACGGCATGCCATCATCTTCAATATTGAACAGCAGTTGGTCATCCTGAAGAGAGATGGTCACGTTAATATGGTGAACTTTCTTGTCGTTATAACCGTAGGAAATAATATTGGTAAATAGTTCGTCAAGGGCCAGATTGGTTTCAAATATAAATTTGGGAGACAGCCCGATGGATTCGCCAAATCCTTCCAATTTCTGGCACAGGGTGTCCAGCTCGGAGAGCTTATTTTTTAATTTAAATGAAATTTTATTTTTGGCCATGAAGATTAACCTTTAAGGCATTTGACGCCTCAAATGACGAACGTGTCCCATTGTAGCGCAAAACAGCTAATCTTGAAAACAATTTTTTTGGTGACCTTTAAATCAGACTGACGCCCAGGTTAACCATGCATTCCCCGCACATGTCGCCGCGCCCGGCTAAAAACCGTTCCTCCCAGGAATCGATATTTTTAGCCACGGCCTTGAAAATGCGGGGCATGATATCGGGAAATTGCTGCAAGGCTTTACTAAATTTTTCCCGCTCCATTACCAGGCAGATAGTGTCCTCGGTGGCTTTGAGGGAAAAAAGCCGTCGCAATTCCCCCAGCAGGGTCAGGCCACCGAGAAATTCACCCACGCTGCACTCTCTGATATCTCTGGCGTTGCCATTATCTTCGCGTTGCAGGCGGGCTTTGCCATCGATGATATAGAATGCCCGCCCATCATCCTCATGTTGCTTAAAGATATATTCGCTTTTTTTGAACTTTTCTCTGGTGCAAAGATAAGCAAAGATCTTCAATGTTTCAAGCGGCAGCCCTGAAAAAAAGTACGTTTGCCTCAAGATCTCCAGGTTTTCTTCCAACTCGCTGGACGGATTGGCTTCATTTCTTTCCGACAAGCTCATATAGCATTCCTTTCCGGGCCATCAGTTCGTCATATGTGCCGAGTTCAAGAATTTTTCCGGCTTTCATGACGGCCACCTGATCATAATTTTTAATGGTATCCAGACGGTGGACAACAGAAATGACGGTATTTTTTTTCTTCCAGCGGGTTTCCAGCAGGTTCTGAATGCGCGCCTGCGACTTGTTATCCAGGGCTGAAGTGGCCTCATCCATGATTAAAAGGTTGGGATTTTTCAAAAATACGCGGGCAATTGCCAGTTTCTGCTGCTGGCCCCCGGATAATTTATCCCCTTTGGTGCCCACCTGGTATTGCATGCCGATCTCAGTAATGGTCTCAAGCAAATCTTCTTCGATCAGCAGTTGGATAATGCTTTGATCGATTTTTTCCTGGGCCCGGGGATTGGCCGTTTTGGTTTTACCAAAAAAGATGTTATTCAAAATGGTTTGTGAATAAATATATTCCGACACCTGATAGGAGGTAATCGCCTCGGGATCGTCTTCGAATATTTTTTCTCGAAACAAGGCCCGTCCCTCTAAGATAAGATTTTCCAACAGGGCCGGCAGGGCGGCCATCTTATGAACACCCGGTACAAACCGCATTGCCAGATCCAATAGCTGCTCATGGTGTTCGGCCGACAGCTCGTGCAGTTTTCCGCGCCTTAATCTTGCCACCACGACTTTAAAGCTATCCAGCTCTTTGGCACGAATCGGGCTTTGATCAAAAAAGACGGCATCCGGCGGCAGATTGCCGAGAATGTCAACGGTCTGACGGGCCAGATCAGCACCTAAACTGAGCAGCGGGCGGGTTAAATCCGCCTGTTTTAAATATTTTAGAAAATAGGGGTTCGTACATAGGTTGGTATCTTTAAACTCAGCTTTATTGGGCGTGCCGAAAATTAAGTTTTCAGCCACACTCGAGTAATATAAATACCGATTCTCATCGAAAAATTCCACGTAATCTGCCAGTTCTTCTCCATAATCGCGCTGGAAGTTATCGCGAATCCGGATAATCACATCGACCAGCTCCTGGTTTTCATCATAGGCCAGGATGGTATTCATGCCAAATCGCAGGACATCCACAAAGATACCGGTTTGCTGAAGCACCGAAATGATATCATCCAGGGTCGGCAGCCCGGCATCACTTTGACCGTTACCTTTGGCTTTGGCTCTGCAGGCGTAAAGCAGGTTTTCTTCGATGGTTCCCTCAAAAATAAACGGGCTCTGGGCCACAAACCCCATATTGTTGACCATATCCCTTTTTGTTAACTTGGAGACTTCTTTATCACCGATTAAAACGTGGCCCTTCGTATAGCTATAAAGCTGCCCGATACAAAGGGCCAGGGTGCTTTTGCCACTGCCCGAAAAACCGACCAGGGCCAGGTGTTCACCCGCATTCAGGGATAGGTTGATACCATCCAGCAAACGGATGCCGCTGTCGGTTGCAAAGGAAAGGTCCCTGACGTCAACGCTGGGTTCCAGATCAAAGGCATCGCGGTCCAGCGGTTCGATGGCATGCTCTGGCATGACGTCGAAAAATTCCATGGTGCGCCTATATGTGACCGAGCCGTCCTGGTAGACTTGATAAAATTCAATCAATTCTTTCCAGGGATCATACAGCCGCTCCTGGGCGGATAAAAAGGCCACCAGAGCACCCAGTTCCAGTTGGCCCTTGATGGTCAGGTAACCCCCGAGCAGGAACACGATAAACGGGCCCAGGCTGATAAAGAAGCCATTGGATGTTTTAACCGCAAACCGGTACAGGCTCCATACAATTCTGATTTTCAGCAGTCGATCCACCAGGCGGTCATATTTTTTGTTCTCGATGCTGTAGGCGCCATTGCCATGAACCTCATGGATACCTGAAACGGATTCAGCAATGCGGCTGGATAATGTGCGGGCGGCATCAACCCGCTGGCGGTTAGCGCGGTTAACGCCTCTTTGAAGCACCGGTACCAGAAAAACAACGATGGGGTAAATGCTAAAAGACACACCTGCCAGCAGGGGGTTTAACCAGAACAAATAGGCAGCAAAGGCCAATAACGTCAATATGTTGGTGACCGGCGCGGATACGGCCATACCCACGAAATTGCCGGGCATCGCCAGCTCGGTAACCAATGAATTGACCACCGAACCCGGCTGGGTATTTCTGAAAAAACCCAGCGGCAGGGTCAGAATATGATGATAGAGCGCTTTGCGCATCTCGGCGGTGGCTCGCTGGGTAACCAGGGTTTGCACAAGATTGGTCAGGTATTTGAGACCACTGAAAAAAATGACGGCCACCAGATAAATGCCGCAGTACAAAAACAGCTTATCGATATCCCTTAAATTGATGGCCTCATTGATAACACGTTTTTGCATTTCCAGCGGTACAACCCTGGCAAAAACCATTACGACAATGATGAACAAGAGCGTAATCTGCAATTTGACATTGGCGGCAAATACCCAGGAAAAAAGCGATCGTTTGACGACCGGTATATCAGCTTTATCCATCTCAAAACTCCTTCATCTCCGTTGTGAGGACCTTCGATGTGGAGACGACCAAATTTCTTTGAACCGAAGGCTTCAAATGTTTACTATTAAAATTAATGCTTTGACAAGCAGATTTTTTTTGATCTGATAATCCTTTTATGGCATTCTCAAGGTCTTAAGCTTTTGTGATTGTAGGTTATTGCTTGCCCTTCTGACAATATCTTAATAATGGCTCCGCGCTGAAAGTTAAACCACAGCCAACAGGTGGCCCTGCAACCTCGGCCGCTCATAACGGCGCGTGATCGTATCATCATACGGGGTCATTCATATGATTCACATCATTCTGGAGGTCACTTATGCGGTTTCGCTGGAAGCTTCTGATTTTACTGATTGTCATCGCGCTGGTTCCGGTTTTGGTCATGCGCACATTCGGCGTGCATGGTTTGCGGCGGCTGGGCGCCGAACTCGTATCCCAAACCAGTGAGAATTTGGTGGTCAGCGCTCAAAAACAGCTGCACCTGGTCGTCGACAGCTATTCCCAGATGCTGTGGCAGGGGCGCGAGCAGCTCGAGTTGGCCTTGCTGGTTCAGGCCAAAGAAGTCGAACGGGCTCTGGCGCGCCGTCCTGAGCCCAGCAGCGAGGCTTATTTTGCCACCGACGTTGCCGCCGGCCGAAATCTGCCCGCTGACCTCAGCTCTTCGGCTGATCATTTCCATCAGAAAGAAGGCGCTCAGCCAACGATGATGAGCGTCGCTCATTCGGTCCAGGTTTTTGCCCTGGCACCGGGTGTCCAGCGCGCAGACGTTGCGGCTGACCTGGCGCGCCTGGGTCATATGACACCCGTTTATCGGGACCTGCACAACCGTCTGCCGGGCGTTGTCATCTGGCACTATACCAGTTTGGCCAACGGCCTGCACAGCGCCTATCCCGCACACGGTGGCCTGCCGGCCGGATATGACCCCCGCAAACAATTCTGGTATCAAGAGGCGTTCAAACTCAAAACCCCCTGGGTCGATCAGTTTGTTGACCCGGAAACCGGGCAAAAGGTCGTTGCGGCGGTCAAAACAGTCAAGCGGCCCGATGGGACAATCGCCGGCGTAACCGCTTTGCTTATCCCCATCAGCCGCATTTTTGAACGCCGGATTCTGGTCAACAACATCCCTGCCGAAACAACGGCTTTCATGGTTTATTTTTCCAGCGAACCGGCAAGCGGTAAAAAGGGCGCCCGGGTATTGGCGCAAATCGACTTGGACGATTCACGCAAACGGGTCTGGCGGGCACCGCGCTCCAGCGAATGGCTGATAACCAATGAAAATGAAGAGTTCAAGCCGATCATTGCCGATTTCGAAGCGGGGCTGAGCAATATGCGGCGGATTACTTATAAAGGGTGCGACTGCCTCTGGGTTTATGGGTCGACCCATCAGGAAGGTTTTCTGGTATTGATTGCCCCCTATGATGAGATCCTCAGACCGGCACGCCAGGCAGAAGCCTACATCCAGACGCAGATAAACGAATTGCTTGGCATTACGCGATACAGCGTCGGGGCCGTACTGGTGCTGGTCGTTTTGCTGGCGTTTGCCTTTTCACGCACGGTTACCAAACCCATGCAGATTCTGGCCGACGGCGCCGAGCGCCTGGCAGCAGGCCATTTTGATACCCGGGTCAACATTCGATCGCGGGATGAATTTGGCGACATGGGGCGCGTGTTTAACAAGGTGGGGCCCCAGCTGGGAGCCAATTACCAGATGCGAAAATCCCTGGATCTGGCCAAGGAAGTTCAGCAAAATTTATTGCCGGCTGCCCCGCCGCAGGTTGCCGGTCTGGATATTGCCGGCCAGAGTATCTACTGCGAAGAAACCGGTGGCGATTATTATGATTTTTTCTCCACGGACGACAACACTATCGATGTCATGGTCGGTGACGTTGTCGGCCATGGAATTTCGTCGGCACTGTTGATGACCACCGCGCGCGCAAACCTGAGACTGCGCTCAGCGTTGCCCGGTGCGATCAAAGAAATTGTGGCCGATGTCAATACTCAGCTGTGCAAGGATGTACAGGACTCCGGGCTATTCATGACGCTGTTTTACAGTCAAATCGATGTCCGCCAAAAACACATTTGCTGGGTCAGTGCCGGTCATGATCCGGGGCTGCTTTTTGATCCGGCGACTGATACATTCAAGCCATTGAGCGCTAAAGGACTGCCGCTGGGTGTTGATGAAAATGCCGTTTATGATCAAAGCCGACACCTGTTGTCCTCCGGAAATATTATCATTATTGGAACCGATGGTATCTGGGAAGCCCCCGATCAGCACGGCAAAATGTTCGGCAAAGATCGATTGCAGGACCTGGTCCGAACGCATGCCGGACAAAAGGCACACCAGATTTTAGAAGCCGTCATCACAGCCGTGGAGGCGTTTCAGGGTCCCGGCCGCCCGCAACAAGATGATATTACCTTAATGATCATTAAAGTCTTACAGGAACAGGCTTAACCTCCGCAATAGCGGGTGGTGGCCTCTTGTTGCTCGACCAGCGGTCATTTGCGGACACTGATTTGTTTTGACAAAAGAGATGGTAAAAGACTATATATAAAAGTTTGAACCCTGTTTAAAATTTAAAGGAACCGTTTAATATCATTGTAAAAAACAGAGGCGCACAGCGGTACGGTGCCGGGAAGGTGCTGGGCACAATCGAATGGAATTCTTTTTATGTGTGATTGGAATGGTAATGATCGTTGAAGGGCTGCCGTATTTCGCTTTTCCGGATAAAATGAAAACCTGGGTCAGCAAAATTATCATTTCACCGAGCAGTTCCTTGAGAAAATTTGGCCTGGTGCTGATGTTGCTGGGTTTGTCCTTGGTTTATTTTGGACGCCACTGAATTCGATCGGCGCCCCGCTTAATTAAAAAATGTACGCTCTAAGTGAATATAATTATAAACTTCCAGCTGAGTTGATTGCCCAGGAACCCGCTGAGCGCCGGGATGATGCCAAACTTCTGGTCATGGATCGTGGCAGTGGCCGGTTGCGCCATCATCACTTCTATGAGCTGGGTGATTTTCTGGAGTCGGGAGACGTCTTGGTGGTCAATAACACAGCGGTTGTTCCGGGCCGGCTGGTGGGTAAAAAAGACAGTGGTGGAAGGGTCGAGATCCTGATCTGCAGTTTTAACGGCGATGGGCGCCCGGCCGCATTAAAAGCGAAGCCGGTTTTTAAATGCCTGATCAAGTCCGCCAAACCGCCCCGATCCGGCAGCTTACTAAATTTTGACGAACACCTGACTGCCAGAGTCCTTGAGCGGCGCAATGAGACCTACTGGGTAGAATTTGACGCGGATGGCGACTTTGAATCGGTGCTGAATCGCATCGGTAAAGTCCCCCTGCCGCCTTATATCCAGCGTCCTGCGGAATCGAAGGCGCCATGTGATGACCGAGCGGCTTACCAGACGGTTTACGCCTCTGAAAAAGGAGCCATTGCAGCCCCCACCGCCGGATTGCATTTTACTCCTGAGCTGCTGGCAGGCCTGAAAGCCAGGGGCGTTGCAATCGTTGCCATTACCTTGCATGTTGGCTATGGGACCTTTCGACCGGTGCGAACGCAAGACATTCGTTCTCACCGCATGCATTCTGAACGCTATTCAATTTCCACTGCAGCGGCGCAACGGATCAACACCGCCCGCGCGGCCGGGCAGCGCGTTGTTGCCGTTGGCACTACCTGTGTGCGCACCCTGGAATATGCCGTTGATACCATGGGTGACGTGGTGGCAGGTATCGACGATTGTGACCTGTTTATCTATCCGGGGCATCACTTTAAAGCCGTTGATGCGATGATCACCAATTTTCATTTGCCCCAATCGACTCTGATTATGCTGGTTGCGGCATTTGCCGGCCGCACAAAGGTTTTAGCGGCCTATCAGGAAGCCATCAAACGCAGATACCGCTTTTACAGTTATGGTGATGCGATGCTCATCTTATAGTGTCGGTCGTCCGTTGTCAGTTGTCCGTTGCAATCAAACGGGTTAAACCTAAAAGCAGGCGACAGCGGTCTACGGACTACGGACAACGAACACATGATCGTATCGCAGGAAGTTTAAAATAAATACAATGCTTGAATTTAAAGTCATTGCCGAATCTACGACGACGCGTGCGCGCGCGGGGGTCATTCAAATGACCCGTGGAAAAGTGGAAACCCCCGTGTTTATGCCGGTGGGCACCCTGGGTACGGTGAAGTCGCTGACACCCGATGAATTGCTGCGAGCCGGCGCCCAGATTATTCTTGGCAATACCTATCATCTTTATCTCAGGCCGGGATGTGAGGTTATCGCGCAGTTTGACGGCCTGCACAAATTTATGAGCTGGCAGGGTCCAATCCTTACCGATAGCGGCGGTTTTCAGATTTTTTCGCTGGCCAAACTGGCCAAAATTTCAGAAGCGGGCGTAACTTTTCAATCCCACATTGATGGTAGCCGCCATCTGCTCACTCCCGAAAAAGCGATTGAAATTCAAACCTGTCTGGGATCGGATATCATCATGTGCCTGGACCAATGTCTTCAACACCCGGCCACACGGGCAGAAACCCGTGAGGCGCTTGATATTACCACCCGCTGGGCTGAGCGCTGTAAGACTGCCTGGCAGGAGAACACAAACGGTCACAGCGCGCTGTTTGGCATCTTACAGGGCGGCATGTTTTCAGACCTGCGTGAAGCATCCAGTGATGCTCTGGTTGCCCAGGATTTTGACGGTTTTGCCATCGGTGGACTGAGTGTTGGCGAACCGGTGGAGACAATGCTGGAGATCGCTGAATTTACATTGCCCAAATTACCCGATGAAAAACCCAAATACATCATGGGTACCGGTACGCCCGAAGATTTGATCGAACTCGTGGCGCTGGGCGCTGATATGTTCGATTGCGTTTTGCCCACCCGCAATGCCCGCAATGGACAGATCTTTCATACACAGGGCACTTTGAACATTACGAATGCAAAATACCGGCAGGATACCCGCCCACTGGAGCCCGGCTGCACATGTTATACCTGCCGGACCTATTCCAGGGCTTACCTGCGTCACCTGTTTATTGCCAGAGAGCTTCTCGCGTATCGCTTGAGCTCCCTTCACAATGTTCATTTCTTTCTGAATCTATTGAAACAGGTGCGCCAGGCTATTTTAGAAGATAAATTTGATTCTTTTCGAAAAAACTTCTATGAAAACCTTACCAACTGAATTAAAAGTAAATATTTAATCATCCACCACGAAGAACGTGAAAATGCACGCAGACACTAAGAAAAATTACTAAAATACATTGTTCTTACCCTTCGTGTCCTTCGTGGTGAAATTTAAGCATACACTCATCTGATTACACTTAAACTACCCATCAAAAGGAGACCTTGTCATGAAAGAAAAAGTTGAGGCGGCCATCCAAAAAATTAGACCCATGCTGCAGGCCGATGGCGGTGATGTGGAGCTTGTCGATGTGCAGGAAGGTATTGTGACCGTCCGGTTGCAGGGGGCCTGCGCGGGCTGTCCCATGTCACAAATGACGTTGAAAAATGGGATTGAAAAAATACTGAAAAAAGAAATTCCAGAAATCGTTTCGGTGGAATCGGCACCCTAATTTTTTCTTGAGAAAATGTCATTTCAAAGAAATAATTTTATCAGCTTTTTTAACGGAACTTAGCCATTGATTACATGCAGTTAAATGGCGCTCGCGAAGGGAGCTAATGACAACCCAAAATGACAATAAAATAGGAGCACTCAATGAAGATTTTAAAAATCGATCACCTGGGAATTGCGGTTAACAGCATCGATGCCGGCAAAAATTTTTGGACTGATATTCTGGGTCTTTCCTATGAAGGATCTGAAACCGTGGCCGAGCAGAAAGTTACTACGGCCTTTTTTCCGGTTGGTGAAAGTGAAGTGGAATTGCTGGAATCCACAGCGCCCGATGGGCCGATTGCCCGGTATCTAGAGAAAAAAGGCGAGGGGATTCAGCATGTTGCGTTTCGGGTTGAGAACATCGAAGCCGCATTAAGCGAATTAAAGGAAAAGGGTATCCGCTTAATTGATGAACAGCCGCGCATCGGTGCCGGCGGCGCCAAGATCGCTTTTTTGCACCCCAAATCCACCAACGGTGTTCTGGTGGAGCTGTGTCAAAGAGATTAAAGAGCCCGTTTGCTGAATACAGCAATTATTTAGGTGTTGGTATCCTTCCTGCACACTTCGGGCTTCGGCAGGCAGACAAGGTTTCAGGTGTCAGGTGTCAGGGCAAAACGGCCAAAGCTGAGACGACAGAAGACAGATGATAAAAACGAGAGGTCCTAGCTTCCTTACATGATGTTCGTCTTCTGTCAACGGTTTACTGAGACCTGACACCTGAACACTGACACCATCGTTGTAATGATTTATTTGGAATTATCATTTTGTTGGGATAATGAAAAAAGGAGCCAATATTATGACCAAACACCCGGATATCAAAAAATGGCAAGAGCTGGCCGAAAAATCACTAAGAGGCAAACCGTTGGATTCACTTGATTGGCATACGCCTGAAGGTATCCATGTCAAGCCCCTTTACACGGCCGAAGATCTTGAGGGAATGAGCCATCTGAATACCCTGCCGGGCCTGGAACCTTATGTGCGGGGCCCGCGGGCAACCATGTATGCCGGTCGGCCGTGGACCATCCGTCAATACGCCGGTTTTTCTACTGCCAAAGAGTCCAACGCCTTTTATCGCCGCTGCCTGGCTGCCGGCCAAAAAGGGCTATCGGTGGCATTTGATCTGGCCACCCATCGCGGATACGATTCTGATCATCCACGGGTCAGCGGCGACGTCGGCAAGGCCGGTGTGGCGGTGGATTCGGTCGAAGACATGAAAATTCTTTTTGATCAAATCCCGCTGGACCAGATGACGGTTTCCATGACCATGAATGGTGCGGTCCTGCCCATTTTGGCCGGTTACATTGTGGCCGCTGAAGAGCAGGGTGTCAGCCAGGAGAAACTGGCCGGTACGATCCAAAATGATATTTTAAAGGAATATCTAACGCGCAACACCTATATCTATCCGCCGGAACCCTCTATGCGGATCGTTTCCGATATCATCGGGTATTGCTCAAACCATATGCCCCGTTACAACACCATCAGTATCAGCGGTTATCATATGATGGAGGCCGGGGCCGACTCCGTATTGCAAGCGGCTTTTACCCTGGCAGACGGGCTGGAATATGTACGGGCGGCTCTGAACGCCGGTTTGGATATTGATAAATTTGCACCGCGGCTGTCGTTTTTCTTTGGCATCGGCATGAACTTTTTTATGGAAATCGCCATGTTGCGGGCTGCGCGGTTCCTGTGGCATAAAATTATCAGCCAATTTAACCCCAAAGATCT
>CAZJHF010000114.1:0-10721 GCA_964545505.1 uncultured Desulfobacterales bacterium
ATCAATCTTAAAAGATCTGCGGAATCCTGTCAAGAAACGGCCTTTTCGTCAGTTGTCAAACAGCCCGTTTGGGTTGGGAACCGCTCTTTTGCTTAAATTATGGGGCAAACCCCCAAAATGCAAGGCGCGTCAGTGCAATCCGTTCTATTTCGGCCTGCGTTGATAACAAATGAATACATAACAAGATTCCCGCTGTTCATTAGCAAGCAGATGCATTCGGCTCTGGCGCTGCAAATGTAAATAGCACGTTCATAACGCTTTGCCATCCGGTAGGCTTTCTGATAAGTCAATTGAAACATCTGTGGCTGAATTATGATGATAGCGGTTGTCAAAAATTCGTTCTCATAGTCTGTCATTGCGAGGCGTCCGGCGGCGAAGCAATCTTTTGGAAAGTTAAGAGATTGCTTCGCTCTGCTCGCAATGACATGTTGCTTCGCTCTGCTCGCAATGACGCTTGGAAGAATCGCCAAGCCAATCGGACCCTATTTTTGACAATTATTGAAATTACCGATCAAAAAGGCAACCCGCATGCCCCGTTCAATTTACAAGAAAGTTGGAATTGCTTCAGTAATAATGATGGCATCGGTTTTATTGAGCAATCTAATTGGATTGGTCCGGGAAATGGTGATTGCCTATTTTGGGGGCGCCGGGCGAGAAGTCGATGCATACCAGCTTTCCTTTTTAATTCCCGAAATATTAAATCATGTTCTAGCCAGTGGTTTTCTTTCCATTACGTTTATTCCGATTTTTTCGCGCTACCTTTCCAAAAATAATGAGAGCGGCGGGTGGCATGTATTATCTATCATCATAACCAACTTTGGGATGCTGCTGATCGGTTTCATTTGCGTCGCTGAAGTCTACACCGCTGACATAATCTCGATGCTGGCACCCGGTATTGATGATCCGGAGCTCAAAAGAACGGTAATTCAAATGACCCGAATTATCCTTCCGGCTCAATTTTTCTTTTTTGTATCAGGGCTTTTAATGGCCGTCCAGTATGCCAAAGAAAAATTTGCCATACCGGCCCTGTCCCCGATTGTTTATAACCTGTGCATCATCCTGGGAGGGATCCTGCTGGGAAGGCGATTCGGAATGCTCGGTTTTTCCTGGGGGGTGTTAAGCGGCGCTGCATGTAATTTTATGATCCAGTATGCAGGCGCTAAACGGGTCGGTATGAAGTTTGGGCTTTCATTTGAGGTCAGACATCCGGATCTTAGAAAATACCTTATGTTAACACTTCCGCTTATGCTGGGCCTGACAATGACGTTTTCGCGGGAATTCTTTTTCAGGATTTTTGGATCATATCTTCCAGCGGGTGGGATTTCAGGTATCAATTATGCCCTCAAGATTATGCTCATACCGGTCGCTCTATTCGGACAGGCCATTGGGACTGCTGTGTATCCATTTCTGGCACGACTGGTGGCTGAGAACGATTTAGAGGAAATGAACCATCTGTTGAACAGCACCTTGCGCTATTTAGCGCTGGTCATACCGGTTTCGGCGTTACTGATGGTGCTCAGAAATGAGGTGGTTTCGATCATATACCAACGTGGCCGATTTGATGCCGCCGCAACCGCCCTTACAGCCGATATTCTAATTTATCTGCTGGTGGGCGCGTTTGCCCTTGCGGCATACACGATTGTGCCCAGAGCATTTTATGCGATGCAAAACACTTTATTTCCTGCTATTTATGGCACTATCGCGGTTTTACTGAGCCTTCCTTTTTACCTTTTCGGGTTGCGATTATTTGGCGCAAGGGGTATCGCCATCGCCATTTCGCTGTCGGAAATCCTACAGGTGATAGTGCTATACATGCTGTGGAACAAAAGAAGCAAAAATACCGCCAGCCGGCAGGTTTATGTCTTTTATGCAAAGATGATTGTCTTCAGTGCAATTTTGGGCCCGTTGCTTGTTTGGTTTAAGGCCAATTTATTGGAGGGCATTGATACGGCGACTTTTGCTGGAAGCGTTTTGGTCATCTGCCTGACCGGTACTGCATTTGTGGCCGTAATGGCGATGGTGGCTTACGCACTGAAAGTCAACGAAATTACCTATGTTGCCGGGCAAATTGTGAAACTCGTGAAGAAAACCTTCGGTTATCAATAACATCGACTTGCTTTCAAAGATACCAATTCCATTGACGGCGCCTTCCCGGTCCACCGCTTTAGGAAAATCACAACGCGCAACACCAACTGTGTTATCGACGCCATGGAACTACCATCGGATCAGCGCACTGCCCCAGGTCAACCCACCACCGAAAACCGGCAAGCAGATTAAATCGTCGGCCTTGATGCTGCCATCCCGCACGGCCTCATCCAGAGAAATTGCGCACGAGGCTGAAGAGATATTGCCATATTTTTGCAGCGTCAGATAAAAGCGCTCAAAAGGGATCTTTAAGGATCGAGCAATATTTTGAAACATGCGAATATTGGCTTGATGGGGAATGAACCAGTCAACGTCGACCACAGTTAAATCATTGCATTTTAGGGCCTCATTTATGGCATCGACAAAATGCCGTACAGCCACGCGAAAGCTCAAACTGGCTTCGATCATATTAAGGGTGTGACGGCCCTCTGCGACACTTTCATGACCAATCGGGGTGGTTTTGGAACCGCCGCCGGGCAACAGCAGATCCTGGCCGCTGGCGCCATCGGTGTGGATGTGGGTGGAAAGTATCTCGTGACCTTCTGATCCCAGGGTCAGTATGGCGGCGCCCGAACCGTCGCCCCACAGGATGCAGGTTGATCGATCCGTCCAATCCAGGGTTCGGGTCATAATTTCGGAAGCCACCACCAGGACCCTTTTGCAGGTTTTGTTTTTAAGATACTGCTCGGCCACATTTAAGCCGAAAATGAATCCGGAGCAGGCTGCCGTGACATCAAAAGTCACCGCCCGGGGTGCATCCAGTTTGGCCTGCAGCCAGTTCGCAGCCGACGGACAGCATGTATCCGGCGTGATGGTGGCCATGATAATTAAGTCGATGTCTTTGGCCGTCAGGCCGGCAGTTTCCAAAGCCTTCTGTGAGGCGGCACACGCCAGGTCCGCTGCCGTGACATCCGGATCTGCTATTCTTCTTTCGGCCACGCCGGTGCGCTTGCGGATCCATTCATCGGTGGTGTCCAGCCCCATTTTTTGCAAATCATCGTTGGTCAGCCGTTTGGGCGGGACATGTGAGCCGGTTCCTAAAATGCGGATGGAATCCATTTTTCTGTACTCCGGAAATACGATCTGGTGTTGTGTCCCAGAAATAATTTACAATATTGCTCGGATCAAAATGGTGTTTGCTCACCAGTTGCCTGTGCTCATTTTGCCCGACATGTCTGGCGCTGATTTTATAAACTATTTCTGGGACACAACAATAGCTGTCGGTTGGATGCTTAAATTTGGTGTTCAGTGTTTGGTGTTTAGTGTTTGGTAGGAACCATATGACCCTATATCGAAATTTTAGAATGCTAAACACCAAACACCACATCCAAAACACCCACAGATAAAGACTGCCTTGCCGGCCTTTTAGAAAATTATCAGATGTAACGGTCGACCATTTCAGAAATCATTTTTTCGACCCCCTGCGGGCCTTCCTCTTGCGCCACCGATTGAATCAGGTTTTTAATTTTTTGGTAGGTTGCCGGATCTTGCTTTAAATCATCGATCGAGCGATAGGCCCCACCACGTCGGCCGGCGCGATAAATCAGGCGGTCGTTTTCCGAAAGGCCCTGATAGGCTTGAACGACGGCCAACATTTTTTCCTTATCATCGGGTAGCGTGCCGTTGACCTCTTCGAGCAGATTCATGATATGATCACTGGTTACCGTGCTGGTGATGCCATCGAGGGTTTCAATGAAGAGCCGGATTTCTTCGGCCAGCATATCATCGGTTTGCATTGTAAAACTGCCATCTTCCAGGCGGCTGTGCAGCGGAACGTGGTCCGGCACTCGCAGGCTGCGCAGCCGGATAAAATGGGGATTGATATCATTGAGTACTTTGGCGGTTTCGATGGCATGCTCCCGCCACATCTCCTGACCGCCCAGGCCGGGCATAACATATTCGGACACTTCCATTCCGGCTGCCAGTAACCGTTTTCCGGCTTCAATATGCTGGGCGCCGGTAACACCCTTTTTCATCAGTTTCAGCAACGGATCATAGCCGCTTTCCAGGCCGATATGAACGCGATCCAGACCGGCATTGCGGATTTGCGTTAATGCCTCCACGGATTTACGAATCACAGTTCTGGATCGGGAATACGTGGTCACCCGTTTTATTTGCGGAAACTGTTGTTTTAAAAACTGCAGAACCGCCACCAGATCCGATGTCTTCATAATCAGGTTATCGGCATCCTGTAAAAAACAGGCATCCGTCTGATAGTACAACCAGGCAGCAATACTGCGGTACTGGCTGGAGGTGGGCTGATTGAAGATGGTGCTGATCACGGCATCATTGACAACGCCGTTGTGCCCCCCTTCAGCCGAAAGCGCTTTGATCTCATCGGCCATTTGCTTGGCCGCCAGAATATCCTGTTTGATTTCATCGACGGTGCGCAGGGAAAATTTGTCGCGTTTGTAGACCGGGCAGAACAGGCACTGGTTCCAGGGGCAGTTGCGCGTCAAACGCAGCAGCAGGCTGCGGGCTTCATTTGGCGGTCGGATGGGGCCCTGTTCAAATGTAAGAATCTTTTCATTCATGTATCTTTCACCATTGCCTTGATGGGCTTATTTATGGGTCAGATTCGTCAATTTTTCAACAAAAAAAAGGACGGCCAGTTACAGCCGCCCTCTGATTATTCAGGGATCTATGCAATGGGAGTCGGCTTACAAAGATGTTCCTGTTCCATTGCCACACGCCCGCAGCCGCCACATACAAATTTCATGGCTGCCAGTTTGTCTTTGCACTGATGGGTGTGGTCTGTTTCGGTCGAACCACAGAAACTGCATTTGGCCTTATCACCGCACGGGTTGCAAAGATGCCCGGGTGCTTTGGCAACCGCACCGCAATTTTTACATGTATATGCCATGATCGATCTCCTTTGATTGAATTCATGCTAATTCATTATTGTTCAGGAAAAACATGAGTACGGTTGATAAAAAAGTCAAGAAGGGTCGACGTTGATCTCAGGGTGATGAATGGGGCGACTTCTTTTCTTCTGTAACCGACTTGTCTTTTGAGCCGGGCAGAACCGGCTGGATGATGGTTATCGGCAGCTTGAGGGTTCTTTCCAGAATGCTGAGCAACCCGGATCCCACTGCCGTCGGTGATAGCGGGATGACATCCGGATCACCCAAATCGCCAATTGCCCTGAAGGGAATCGAGATCAGATTACCGCCCAGGATGTTGCCGACCAGAGGGATGATTTTCACGATGCGGTCGACGGTTTTAAACGGGGCCACCAATACGACAAGATTTACCTTCTTCTTGATTAAATTAATTTCTCCTTCAATGGCAATACCCATGGAGGGGCTGTCGATGGAGGTGTCTTTGATGATCAGTTTGCCGTCTTCAAATACACCGTTGGCCGTAATTGAATTATAAGCAAAACCTTTGCCCTTCAGATCCGGAACCTCGCCGCGGTAGATTTCGGTGACATTGAGCAGTGCAAATATTTTTGCCAGCAAGCCAAAACGATATATCCGGCCGTCATTGGAGTTGAAGTTCAGGTTTCCGGTCAGCGATTTTGGAAATGCGCTGGGTCTGGCTTTGGCCAAAAGCTCGCCATCGAGATTAAAGCGGCCCGCCATCAAATGCTGTTTGTCGAACAGGCAGATCAGGCTGCTGTCCAGGTCCAACTCCTTGGCCAGCGGATTAAAATAAAGCTCAAACGTATCACCTGAAACCTTGAAGATGCCGGGAAACTGGATGCCGCAAAGTTCAGCCTTGCGGACGACGATTCGGGTATCATCTTTGTCAAAGGTGATATCCGCGTGAACCGGGCGCCAGGTGTAAGCTTCATAGGAAAAATTTTCCAGCTCGACAATTAATCTCCCTTGCAGCTTCAGCTTTTCTTCGCTTGCGGTCGCCTTTTCGGTGCGGGTTATCTGGTCGATCTGCGCCCAGTTTAAACGATCGGCTGTCAGTTTCATTTCAAGCGCTAATGCATCTTCAGAAAAAGTCGTACCGCCCTGAATATTTATCCGGCTATCTTCCCATGCGATCTGCACATCGCTTAAATCGACACGACCGTTTACCCCTGCAGCCGCGGGCTTATCCCTGGCAACAAAATGGGCTGTTTTAATTAGAAGGGGTTCTTTGAATGAATCCGATACCAGATCCATTGCGGTTAGGTCGCCGGCGAGGTGAAATTGCCAGGCCTTTGAAGCACCAACCGGTCCTTTAAACGCCAAATCAGTGAGGTTCAATTTACCCTGGGTGGCTTTGTAGCCCTTAAACATTTTAGCGAGCGTTTCAAAGGATATCAGCCAGGGATAGAGCTCCCCGATTTGAATGCTTGCCGAATCGGCATTGAGCTCGAATAATGGTATTTTATCCCACTGTCTGCCCAGGTTTAGCCCGTTAATCATTGATGCGCCGAATCGGGCTTCTGTTTTGTGCAGATCGATGCGCGATGGGCGCCACAATAGGTCCCCGCCGCTGAGTTCTATGTCGGTCGGAAACGTTGCCGAGCGGATATGCCATTTTTTAATAGTGCCGCTTAGACTTATTTTTTGCTTCGATTTTAAGCCGATCGGGCCTTCAAATTTTAAATTCGTAAATGCCATGCTGCCCTTTAAGACGGGCACCTCTTTGACATATTGCCTGTAGCCGCTATGGGATTTGAGCCAGGCATAGACTTCATCCAGATTGATCACGCTTTCACCGGTGCTGGCTGTCACAGAAGTCGCCTTGCCCCATTTAATTTTGGCAGACAGGCCTGCAAATAATGATTGCCCTATGCGGGTGTTCATCTTGCTGACCTTCAACTGGTTTCGGTCACAGCTAAATCGGCCCTGGGCGATCGTCAAACGACCCGGCAGCTGCGGTGAACCCAGGGTGACATTTTGGATCGCACCGCTGGATTTCACCTGCCAACGGGCGGGTTTAAAAAGCGGCCCTGCAAGGTTGACATTTTGCAAAGAGACGCCGCCGTCAATGGTCTCAATCTGTCTCAGGTGACGTTCAAGTGCCTGATATTGCACCAGCCATGCCTGCATTTGGGCCAGATCGATATGGCCGGATGCTAAAGATACTTCCAATAGTGAGGATTTTTCCCACCCAAAGCGGGTCGACAGCCTTGATAGGCTTGATTTTCCAACGCGCGCATCGCTGTTTGTCAATGCAATCTTGTCGCCGTCCAAGACGAAACTGCCGCCTTTAATGGTGACCGGATAAGGAATTCGCTGATAAACGGCATTCACCGAAAAATCAGAAGCCATGACCTTGACGTTAACGTCCTGCAGATCCTCACCGATAATCAGCATGCCCAGGGCATTGCCCTCAAACTTTTTAAAAAGTTTTAGTTCCTTCTGGAATTGTTTGTCTTTGACCAGGTGAGATAAAACAGAGGGCAGCTGGGCCAAATCTGCCTGGATGAGCGCCTCAACATGGAACGGAGCAGTGTCCTCTGTCAGCGGGATGGACAGTCTTCCATTTTTTGCAAACGAATTGCCCATTTGCGCTTCGGCATTTTCACCGGTTAAAATACCGTTTGCAATCATTGCGTCACCCTGCACATTTTCCAGTTCCAGCGAGCCCACCGGGACAGAGATTTTGCCGCCCACCAGCTTTCCCTGAATCACGATTTGTTTTGCGTCAATCAGTTGTGCCCAATCCGGTGCCCGAGTTTTTAGCGTGATCCGATCTAAATCACCATCCCGAAGAATGTCAAAAATATCGGACACCGTCTTTGAGTTCTCAGTCAGCGCCAGCGCAATTTTTTGAGCTGTTGCCACCCTGATCTGCCGGCCTTCCAGCTCCATTTGAATGGCGGGCTGCCGGGGATCGATGTTCAACCTGCCTGCCAGGTTTATGGCTGGATCGGTTAATGCAAGCTGAGAAAGATTCAACGACAGGCCGTTTCCATCAAAGTGCATTTTGGCCTGCAGGCGCGCATCATTTATTTTCAGCTCTTTATTTGCGCGCCGAAAATACAAATACGGTATTGCGGCCTCAACATCCGCCTGAATGTTATCCGGACCATCTGTATTAAGGTTCACTGTCAAGTTTGCCCGGGCATTTGTCATCTTCAGGCTGGCGTCGGGAAATAGGTAATCCATCACTGCATGCGGTCGGAATTGGGATAATTTTATCTGACTGTCCAGTTTAAAGCCGAGTTCGGTGATCCGGCCTTTGAAGGTCATGTTCTCCCAGAAATTCGATTGGCACTGGAGGGCAAATTGAGTGGTAAGGCCTTTAGGTCTTATCTGTATGGTCACACCCTGAAGTCTCAAAAAACGGCGCTGGCCGCTGTAAAAATTGAGCCGGCCGTTGCGAACGTTTATCGCAATGCTCGGAATCTTAAAAGCCGGGACCAATTCAATGACCGATTTCAACCAGTTGCCAGGGGTCTCCAGCAAAAAAGGTTCGCCGGCAGGTTCTTGTGCTTTAACAGTTTCCGGAATTTTTATCGTAACTTCCGGAGATCGCGAATGGACACTACTAATTTCAAGATCACCGGTGAAAAGCGGCAGGATTTTCGGATAGATTTTAAGTGTATCCACCGTGCCCTCGATATTGTCGTGTATGCTGTAACTGACCTCGGATATAACGACATGCGGGCGGGGGAAAAACGACATATCAATTCGCTGGTATTCAATTTGGCCCCCCAGATCCTGTGCATACAGGCGTTTGACTTCTTCTTTAACGGTTTCCAGGTTTATCAACCGGGGTGTAACGATCAGAAGAATGATCAACACACATAAAAAAACTGTAGCAAAGCTGATGAGCGCAAACCATATTTTACGGTGTCGGGGCATGACGACCTTTCCATATTTAATTACTTGAGGGGTCGGGGAGTTTTTCCATCCAACCCTTGACAATAGCGGAATGAATTATCGGTCCCGCCAATGATGGGATCTGAATGGTTTAGGGAGCGTTGCGAAAGAACAGCAATAACCGCAACGCCACCATAGGGCACATTTTTTTAGTTTATCATATTTTGACGCGACTGCGGCCTTTAATGTCGACGGGAATATGCGATGCAGGGCTGCATATCATGTTTTAAAATAGAAGGCAAAATATCATAATGACGATTGCAATCTGGTCGCTGTCAATTTGTGAAAACTAAATCAATATTATCGAATACTTATTTACCTTGACAACTGAAGTTGGCATTACTAGCTTCATCTTGATTACTGCATTGAGGTGATGCCATGTCTAAAGCAAAACAAAAAATGGAACGTTAAAATACGCGCATGCGCAGCGGGAAATGATCGTACAATTTCTGCGCAACCATTTCCAGCGGTAAAAATAGATTTCCCGGCGCATCAACGGGCGCCGTGCATGTCCTGAGAATAGGTATTGCAGAATTTGCCTAAAGATTATACAAACCGGCTGGATTATCATCCAAAAGAAAAAGGTTCGCGTTTCAAGCGCTGCTTCAGGGGGACCATGGATTCGTGAAAGCAATGCTGTTAAACCGGCTGACCACTGTCGCTGAAAATAAGGAACCCCTTACGTATGTGGATATGCCGGAGCCGGTTCCAGACGACAACGAAATTTTGATAAAAGTGTCCGCCTGCGGCGTGTGCCACACCGAGCTGGATGAAATCGAAGGTCGCACACCCCCGCCACAGTTGCCGGTGGTGCCGGGCCATCAAATTGTCGGTCGCATAGCGGCATGCGGAGACCACGCTTCAAAGTTCAGCATCGGTGACCGCGTTGGCGTTGCCTGGATCCTTTATGCCTGCGGCAGTTGCTATTTATGCACAAGCGGCGCTGAAAATTTATGTGCCTCATTTAAGGCCACCGGCAGGGATGCCCATGGCGGTTACGCCGAATTAATGACCGTAGATGAAAATTTCGCTTATCCCATTCCAGGGGTCTTTACCGATACGCAGGCGGCACCCCTTTTATGTGCCGGCGCCATCGGCTATCGGTCAATGCAGCTGAGCGGGATCAAAGACGAGCAGACCCTGGGGCTGACCGGATTCGGCGCATCGGCGCATCTGGTGTTGAAAATGGTGCATCACAAATATCCCAATGCGAGGGTATTTGTCTTTGCCAGAAGCAAACAGGAACGAGAGTTTGCCCGTCAACTGGGCGCTGTCTGGGCAGGCGATACAGCTATCCAGCCTCCCGAAATGCTCGATGCGATCATTGACACCACGCCGGCCTGGAATCCGATCGTCAACGCTTTGAAATGCCTGAAGCCGGGCGGACGGCTGATCATCAATGCCATTCGCAAAGAGGAAGGCGACAAAAAAGCATTGTTAGACCTGGATTACGCCGAGCATCTCTGGCAGGAAAAGGAAATCAAAAGTGTGGCCAACGTGGCGCGCACCGACGTCAGTGAGTTTCTGTTGCTGGCCGCTGACATTCCGATTAAACCGGAGGTACAGGAATTTAAACTGCAGGATGCCAATCGCGCCCTGGTCGAATTAAAGCAACGCAACATCAGGGGCGCCAAGGTCTTGAAAATCAGCTAGAAGTTATCTCAAAAATACATCTAACGCCCAAGGGCTGTGTTTCCCCGATAAATCGGGATCACACATCTATTTTTATGAACATTAAGGTGTGCGTCAAACCGATTCAAAATGCTCGAATACTATCGTGTATGCTCCACTTTTGAATCGATT
>CAZJHF010000115.1:0-10660 GCA_964545505.1 uncultured Desulfobacterales bacterium
TTTGAAGTCCAAAACCGATACCAATACCCAGGGCACCACCGAGGATGGTAATATTCTTCAGATCAAACCCCAGGGCCGACATCGCAATCAGAAATCCCACCAGCACCAGGGCGTAATGTATCAGTCTTGCCATGGACATCCGTACCCCGGACTCTACATGGCGCCGGCGCAAGACTTCTTCCATAAACACCGCCTGGACGGCCCATGAAATTAAAAAGGCCCCGTACAGGATCGCCAGTGCTATAAAAACAAGTCCGACCGTTATTTTCTTGGTTCCGATTGTGAAACCATAACCCAGAAAACCTTGAATGGCATCCATCGGCAAACTGTAGACCCCCCAGTCTGCAAGAATATTGGCAAAGATAAAACTCCAGATGAGTATTTGAACCAGAAGCATCACGCGCCGAAAAATTCCGTCGGCATTTTCCTTTAAAAAATAGATCTTTTGAAATACCGGGCTTCTAACGATCAGATCGAAACCGCCACGAATCAGGGTAATCAGCATCCAGCCAAACAAAACGAAAATAACCGATCGGTTTGTGGCGTCAAACACCCGCATCGCAAAAACAGCCTGCCCGATGATTTCAGCAATGAATACAACCAGCAGGAACAAAGCAGCGATTCGCATTAACCAGCAATACAAGGTCGAAGAACCGTCCCGGGCGGTTTTGAACGAACGCCACAGGAAAAATAAAAATCCAGCCAGAGAAACCACAAAGACATACACCCGTGCAAAGGCTAAGGGAATGCCGATCACATCTAACAGCTGATTGATGATCACAACAGCGGCCAACCCGTAAATGGAACGTCGTTTCCAGGTATCCGCAGTGATGCCGCCGGCCAGGCGTGATAGCGAAATTCCGGCCACCGCCCACAGCAGCAACCCCCAGATGGCCGGCAGGGGTCCATAAAGGGCTGACAGGATCGGAACCGCAAACGTCAGGCCGGCCGCATAGGGTCTTTTGGCTACAAAGCGCCACTTTGGCGCCTCCTGCAGTTTGGCTCGGTTCCGTTTGACGCCGAATGCGATCGCTAAAGCCACAAAAATCTGCAGAATGATTACCCAGGATTCTTTGACGAAAAAATCTCCGGTGGGCCACGATATCCGCAGTTGTCTCGGCAATTCAAGGTACATGGCGTTGCGCAGATTCAAGAAGAACTGTGAAGAAAACATGATGGGTGTCTTCTTTTGCAGGGCACCGCCGCGTAAAATTAAAATCGCGCGGTCCACCTCTGCGTTTAATTTGTAGCTGCGGTAGCGAAGATCTGCCAGCTTTTGCTGGCCAAGCAGCAGCGGCTCCAGATTCTTTCGAATCAGATCCAAGGCCTCAGAGATTTTTGCCTTTGCTTTTTCGAAAGTAAGTTTCACGCTGCTGATGCTAAGCTCTTTGAGCAGCGTATTCTCCCAGCGCGTCCATTTCTGGTAATCGTCCAGCCACTCGGCCCTCCAAATTTCAACCGTTCTGATAGCACCCCTGATGGTGTCAACCTGGTCGTTATTCGTATTGTTTGTTGCACGAATGGCGGCTTTGAGCTCGGCCAGATCTTGATAGGACGGAATTTCGACGGCTAACTGTTTCTGCACACGTTCGGTCAGTTTAGCAAGTTTTTCAATGCCGGATTCATAGTGCTTTTGAGCGACGCTAAGGTCAAAAACGGTTGCCATTTTCCTTTCGAGTTCGTTGAAACGTTCGTCCAGCTTGCTGCTCATCTGCACCAGCTCAGCCAGTCCGGGTGGCGGTTGTTCTTTTTCTTCTGGAGGTGCCGGTTGCTTTGATTTATCGGCATCCTGAGCACCTGCCGCTGGACTTACCATCAGCAATGCCGTCAACAAAATAATGAGAAGTTCCCGTAGATTCGATGATTTAAAAGGCATAATATTCCCCGTCGGCTGTTGTAGCGTCAGATTGATTCGGCAATAATCGTGATTTCTAATAATAATAGATTTAAGTCAATTTGCAAGCTTCCTGATGCGACCACCAAGATAAAGGTCATTCCTGTGAAACCGCAATCTTGCTGATCTGATGCGGGCGACCCTCTTTGAAAATATAGGTCGCTCGATAATCTGCCTTGCCGTTTTCATATAGATCAGGCCACATGATGATGGTGCCGGCGATACCAAACGTTTGCGCAATGATCGGGGGGTAAGGGTTTCACAAAAGACAAAAAATTTTAATAAATAATTGATTTTATTTCATAATTAATATTTTTCGATTCTGGCCGGAACCAAACTGAACAGATGTGATCGGGGCTTAATCTTGATCTGTCTGCTCACATGAAATCCATGATGGATAGCGGCATTTCACACCCGCTTCTAATGGAGTTTTTCCTTGACAAATATTGGGGAAGCGCCTATAAACATTTTTAATGTGGCTACTTTATAGCTAAATTGTAGTTAATTTATAGCCGAAATCGACCAGCGCTAAAATTATCATTGATTTTAGCTTTTTGCACAGCAGTTTTCAGAGCCATCAAATAATGAGTCCATTTAGAAGGGGAAAAAAATGAGGTACGCAGAGACAGGCTATAATTTAGAAATTGATCTATCTCGCGGCAGCATTGAGCGCGTAGAATCTGACCCGGAATTAACCCCACTTCATCTGGGGGGTCAGGGGACTGCCGCCAAAATACAATGGGACAGGGTGCCGCCTGAAGTCGAGCCCTTTTCTCCCGATAATCTCCTGATATTCAGTGCGGGCATCTTAATTTCAACACCGGTTCCCGGTGCCAATCGTACCGCTGTTGATACCTTTTCTCCCCAGACAAACCTGTATTCCCATTCACTGTTCGGTGGTTTTTTTGGACCGGAGCTCAAACATGCCGGCTACGACAAGATCATCATTCGCGGCAAAGCCTCCGACCTCGTCTATCTGTGGATCCACAATGACAAAGTCGAAATCCGCGATGCCAGGCATTTGCAGGGCAAAGGCGCTCTGGATACCGGAGAATGCATTAAAGAGGAGTTGAACCAGTCTGAAGCCCAGGTGGCCGCCATCGGTCTGGCCGCTGAAAACAGGGTCTATCTATCGACCATCGAACATGCCAACTCGAGCGCTTCGCGCGGCGTGGGCGTGATCATGGGAGATAAAAAACTAAAGGCCATCGCTGTTCGGGGGACCAAGGACATCAATGTGGCTCGGCCGGCCGAGCTTTTCGAACTGTGCAATCCCATGTATCAGTCCATTTACGATAACCCCTATTGCGGTGATGTTTTTTTACACGAGGACGACGAGGAATGGCACGTCAATAATTTTGCCTGGGGCAATGCACGCGCGCGCCAAAAAGGGTATTGGAACAAGGAACTTGAAGAAAAGTGGACAGCGATCAGCGATAGCGCTCGGCTTCGCTGGACGGCTTGCTATAATTGCCCGAAAGATTGCCATCAGGCGATTTCTTATCCGGGACGGCCCACCTACTTTTTAAAATGCTACAGCAAGCTGACCTATGCCATGGCCGCCTACAAGGAGCTGGATTTTAATTATGACATCCTGGGCGTCACCCAGGAATACGGGCTGGACGGATTTTCCACGCCCCAGCTTTTGGCCTTTGCCATTGAGCTATACGAGGCCGGGATTTTAACCGACAAGGATCTGCCGAAATTTCCGTCTGACTCCGGGGAAAGATTTTTTTACCTGGTGGAAAAAATGGTAAGGCGCGAAGGAGTTGGCGATGCGTTGGCCAACGGAGTGTATCACGCCGCCCGTCAAATCGGCAAAGGGGCCGAGGCATATGATCACAACACCATGAAAAAATTCGAGCAGGTGCCCCTAAAGCTCAAAATGATCAATTACCCTTATTTCCTGATGTATGCCACCGGCGAGAAGATGTGCATCACCCAGGTTGAAGGTTCTTATCCCCAGATACCTATTGCCGATAAGAAAGAGCGTGAAGAATTTGTCAAAAACTGGGAGGCCGCTCCTGAACGGTTTAAAAAATGGTTTTCTGAATGGGAGCCGCGAACCCATCCATCCGTAGAGGCGTCGGTCAATATAGCGGATTGGAACGAGACCATGCATTATATTGATGACGCCATCGGAACCTGCGCCTTTCTTTCCTCGTTCAGGGGCCAGTTTGGCGGCCGGCCGCCGTATCATCTGTATAATTTGCCGGAATTTATTTCCCATGCCACCGGATTGGATCTGGATGCGGACACCATGTGGGAAATCGGCCGCAGGAACCGCAATCTGGTCAGAGCCCTGAACATCAGACGGGGCCTAAGAAGAGCCGATGAGAAACCACCCGAGGACCACTGGAAGATCAGGGAACCGGAAATGGAAACCCTGCTGCTCGACGAATATTATAAATTTAAGGGTTGGAACCATGATGGGATCCCCACCAAAGAAACCCTCGACGAACTGGGCCTGGATTATGTGAGCACAGACTTCATCGAAAGAGGTATCCTGACAGACGGTGAAGATGCGTCTGCTAAAAAGGCTTCAGCGAAAAAAGATAAGAAATAATTTTTATTATGCCTGAGCTAAATTGAGGTATAGCCTGAAGGGAGTTGTAGCCGTGAGCGCTGAGTCAAAAAAGAGAATCATCAAAGAAATCAAAGTTGATCTTGATAAATGCATCGGGTGCCGTGCATGCGAGGTCGCCTGCTCCGCATATCATGCCAGTCCAAAGTATAGCAGCATCAATCCGGCCCGCTCGCGCATTCGCGTGGTGATCGATGAGCTCAACGATTGCTATGTGCCGATCCGCGCCGGTGATTATACACCGTCCGAATGCACCGGCAGGCATTCGTATACGATCAACGGCAAGCAATACAGGCAGTGTAGCTTCTGCGGCGTATCCTGCCCGTCCAGGGATCTTTTCAAAGAGCCCGATTCGGGCCTGCCGCTAAAATGCGATATGTGCGAAGACGATCCGCCCATCGATGTGCCCATGTGTGTTCAGGTATGCCCGCATGACGCCCTTACATACGAAGAAAATGAAGAGGAAGGCGAAGAAGAAGAAAAACGTGAGGAGCTGGAGGTCGGATTGGAATCGCTGGCCAAAAAACATGGCGTGCAAAAGGTCATGGATGCCCTGGCCCGCATGTCAAAGAAAGACTGAAACCTAAATTATAAATTCGTAAAGTTTTTTGAATTAGTCGCTGCATGAATCATCAGCGACTGCATCGTTCAAACTCATGCACAAGGGGGAGTACCGAAAGAACAGAAATTAGGTTAAAAAATAAGGGGAGAGATGGTGAATCAACATCGTGCTCATAAAATGCTTTGAGGTTATGAACTGTTCTTTCGCAACGCACCCTAATGTATTCAAACAGTGCACGATGCTGCTGCTGATAATTCATTCCGCTACTAACAGAGGTTAGGCTAAAAAAATCTGACCTCCCAATTAAAGATAAGCTCCAGAAAAATGGAGTCACCAAAAAGGGTTGATAAAACCGTGGAGAATGTTGCTGACTATAAAGAGATCGTCGATGTCATTAAAGAGTCCGGTGGAGAAGCCTTTAAACATTGCTATCAGTGCGGATTGTGCGACACGGTTTGTCCATGGAACCGGGTGAGAACCTTTAGCATGCGCAAGATTATCCGCGAGGCCACCTTCGGCATGACCCAGGTCGAAGGCGAAGACATCTGGCGCTGTACGTCCTGCGGGAACTGCCCACGGCAGTGCCCCCGCGGTGTTAAAATCATCGAATCCGGCGTATCCTTACGCCGGATTGCCACCGAATACGGGGTCTTTCCCACCTCCGTCAAACCGATCCGCACCATCAGCGCCAGTCTCACGGGAGAAGGCAATCCCTTGAACGAGAAGCGTGATGACCGGGCCAAATGGGCCGAAGGTCTGTCAGTCAAAGCATTCGATGAGGAAATGGAAATCCTGTATTTTCCCGGCTGCTACCTCAGCTATGACCCGCGGCTAAAGAAAGTAGCGGTGGCCACCGCCAATATTCTCAAAAAGGCCGGGGTCAATTTCGGCATCCTGGGCAACAAGGAAAACTGCTGCGGGGAAAGTATCCGCAAGACCGGCGATGAAGAATTATTCAGACGCCTGGCCAAAGAAAACATTAAAACCTTTATTGATAACGGGGTCAAGCGGGTTCTGGTGTCTTCCCCCCACTGCTACCACACGTTTAAAAATGAGTACCCTGAATTTATGGTCAACTTTGAAGTGCTGCACATCGCCCAGTATCTGGCCGAGCTGATTGATGCGGGTCGGCTCGAGCTCAACACAGAATACGCAAAAAAAGTCACCTATCATGACCCCTGCTACCTGGGTCGACACAATGATATATATGACCAGCCGCGGGCGGCCCTAACGGCGGTACCCGGCTTAGAGCTAAGCGAGATGCCGGAATCACGCGAAAATAGCCTGTGCTGCGGTGGCGGCGGTGGTCGTATCTGGATGGAAACGCCCAAGGGTGAACGATTTTCCGATCTCAGGTTGGAGCAGGCCACCGGAATCGGGGCCGAGGTACTGGTGACCTCCTGTCCCTACTGCATCACCCATTTTGAGGAAAGCAAGCTCATGCTCGCTGAAGGTGAAGGTGACCCGGCTGAGAACGGTAACAAATTGGAAATTAAGGATCTTACGGAGATCATCCACGATGCAATTTTCTGATGGTGAATGAAAATAATAGTTTGGAAATGGGTACAGACAAATGGAAATGGAAAAAGAACAAATCGAGCAGTTATGTAAAAACTTCGCAGAAAGCTATTTTGGAGATGTGATGGTGGTTGGTGGAGGCATCAGCGGTATTCAGGCCTCCCTCGACCTGGCCGATTCGGGCTACCGGGTCTATCTGGTTGAAAAGTCTCCTGCCATTGGCGGCAAGATGGCCCAACTGGACAAGACCTATCCCACCAATGATTGTTCCATGTGAATTCTCTCGCCCAAACTGGTCGAGGTCGGCCGGCATCCCAACATAGAGGTTTTGACGTATACCGAAATTGAAAGGGTAGAAGGGGAAGCAGGTGACTTCACGGTCACGCTGAACAAAAAGCCCCGCTATGTTATCGAAGACAACTGCACCGGTTGTGCGGTGTGTGTCGAGTATTGTCCGGTTAAGGTTCCGGATCCATACAATCAGGATCTTTCAGCCAACAAAGCGGTCCACATATACTTTTCCCAGGCCGTTCCCCTGGTCACCTATATCCATGAAGACTGCCTTTATCTGAAAGAGAAAAAATGTGCCATTTGCGAAGGGGTTTGTAAAAACGACGCCATCGATCTGCATCAAGAACCGGAAAAGATGGAAATAAAAGTCGGCGCCATGGTACTGTCTCCGGGCTATGAAGCATTTGATGCCAGGAAGCGGGGCGACTATGGGTACGGCACGATGGAAAACGTGGTGACCAGTCTTGATTTTGAACGCTTGCTGTGCGCCACCGGTCCGCACGAGGGAGATGTTCTGCGCCCATCTGATCATAAGCATCCCCACAAAATCGCCTGGATTCAGTGCGTCGGTTCCCGGCAGGTGATTCCAGGCGGCAACAGCTATTGCTCGGCCGTATGCTGCACCTATACTCAGAAGCAGGTGATTTTAACCAAAGATCATGATGCCGAGGCCGAGTGCACGATATTTCATAACGATATTCGGTCGTATGGCAAGGATTTCGAGCCTTTCTTTCAGCGAACCGAGCAGCTGCCCGGGGTTCGGATTATCCGCAGCTATGTCACCATCGGAAAAGAAATTCCGGAAACCAAAAATGTGACCGTCAAGTACTCGACACCCGAAGACGGTGTTAAAGAAGAAGAATTTGACATGGTGGTCTTATCGGTAGGATTAACCCCGCCGGCGGATGCGGCCCATCTGGCCGATCAGTTTGGCATCGAACTCGAATCCCATGGATTCTGCAAGGCAAGCCCCACCAATCCGATGGCCACCACCCGGCCGGGGGTTTTTGTCAGCGGCGCCTTCCAGAGCCCGATGGATATTCCCGAATCTGTTTTTTCCGCCAGTGGCGCCGGCTCCCAGTGCGGTGAATTCCTGAACTTTCGGCGGGGAAAACTGTCCAAAGAAAGAATTTATCCCCAGGAAAAAGACGTTTCCGAAGAAGAGCCCAAAGTGGGTGTGTTTGTGTGCCATTGCGGCGCCAACATCGGCAGAGTGGTCGATGTTCCCGCCGTGGTGGAATATGCCAAGACACTGGACAACGTGGTTTACGCCACCGAGCAGCTGTTTTCCTGTGCCACGGATTCGGCCGAATCCATAACCGAAACCGTCAAGGAAAAGGGCCTCAACCGCGTGGTCGTGGCGGCCTGCTCTCCCCGGACGCTGGAACCGTTGTTCCGGGATACCTTGCGGGAGGCGGGCATCAATCAATATTACTTTGAAATGGCCAATATCAGGGAGCATTGCTCCTGGATCCATTCCAAAGAAAAAGATGATGCCACCCAGAAGGCAAAGGATATCACCCGCATGTCGATCGCGCGTGCCTGCCATTTACAGCCCCTGCAGGAAATCGACCTGCCGGTCAACCGAACGGCGCTGGTGGTGGGCGGCGGTATCGCCGGCATGACCACTGCGCTTTCCATGGCCAACCAGGGGCATGAGGTTTACCTGCTGGAAAAGGATACCGACATAGGGGGTACGGCCCGAAAAATCCATTACACGCTGGATGGCATGGATGTTCAGGCTTATTTAAATGACCTGGTGCGCCAGGTATATCAGCATCCTTCGATCTATGTTTACACCAATGCCGTCATTACTGAGGCCACCGGTTATGTTGGCAATTTCGTCACAAAGATCAAATCTGACCGAGGACAATCGGAGATAAAACATGGCGCTGCGATCATCGCAGTCGGTGCGGATGCCTACAAACCAACCGAATACCTTTACGGGCAGGATGAGCATGTGCTGACCCATCTCGAACTGGAGGAGCGGATCTTCAATCAAGATGAAGGTCTTAAAAATGCCCAGAATCTGGTGATGATCCAATGTGTCGGATGCCGGCAGGAAGATCGCAACTACTGTGCCCGCATCTGCTGTAACCAGTCGATTAAAAACGCCTTGAAACTAAAACAATTAAATCCCCGGATGGATATCTACATTCTGTTCCGTGATATCAGAACCTACGGGTTTGCTGAGGATTATTACCGCGAAGCAGCTGATCGTGATGTGCGCTTTATCCGCTGGGAGCCGGCCGACAAGCCTCAGGTGGAAGCGGTCGAGTCTGAAGGCCGGTCGGTTCTGAGGGTAGCCGTGACCGATCCCATACTGGGCCAGAAACTGGCCATAGATGCCGATTATCTGGCACTGGCGGCAGCCGTCATTCCCCCCGCGGGAGCCCGGGAACTGGCGCAACAATTCAAAGTCTCTCTGGGGCCGGATGCGTTTTTCAAAGAAGCCCATGTCAAGCTCAGACCGGTTGAATTCGGCACCGAAGGCGTTTATCTGTGCGGCATGGCGCATTACCCCAAACATATACCGGAAGCGATCAACCAGGCATACGGAGCTGCCAGCCGGGCCCTGACGCTTCTTTCCCATGATACCGTTACCGTCTCCGGTTCTGTTTGCGAGGTCAATGAAAAGACCTGTATGGGGTGTGGCGCCTGTATCGCCGCCTGCACATACGGTGCCATTGAATTTCGCAAAACGAAACAGGGCCCAAAGGCCGTCGTCAACCCTGTTCTGTGTAAAGGCGACGGCCTTTGCAATGCGAAATGTCCCACAGGGGCAATTTATTTGAAGCATTTTACCGATGAAGACATCCTGTGCCAGATCGATGCGGCCGCTGGAGATGAGCTGTTTAGAACCTTACGAAACGATTAAAGGCATAGTAGAGCCGCAAGTAAAGGCTTGTGTCTTTTTGGAAATGCACAATTGGGCGTTATTCGTTCGGTATTAATCACTATTGGAATAAAAATATACGATCCATAAAAGACGTGCAGAAAGCCTTAATCAATAAAGTGTGACCCCTCGGAAAAGGAGACCCCTTTCATGAGTTCCGGACCCCGCTACAAACCCAAAATACTTGGTTTTGTCTGCCATTGGTGAGCGTATGGCGCTGCTGATATGGCTGGAGTTTCCAGACTACAATATTCGACTGAAATCAGGCTGATTCGCGTCATGTGCTCCGGTAGGGTCGACCTGGAGTTTGTTCTCCGGGCCTTCTCAAATGGCATGGATGGGGTCTTTATTGGCGGTTGCCGGCTGAACGAATGCAACTATATAACCCATGGAAATTATGATGCCCTCAACATGGTGCTGCTGTGTAAAAGAACTATGGCGTATGTGGGATTGAATCCGGAAAGACTGCGTATCGAATTCATGTCTTCCGGCGAGGGCAATATTTTTACCGAAGTGGTCGATGACTTTAGCAAGCAAATTAATGCGCTGGGGCCGCTCGGCAAAAGCGAAGAAGTCGACGTAGATGAATTAAAGACCAAACTTGATGAAATTCGCCAGCTGGTCCCCTACATCAAAATCGAAAAAAGAAAAAAACTGCAGTCACGTCTTAAAGATGAATCCGAATATGAGGCCTTGTTCAGCGGCGAGGAGATCGAAAAACTGTTCAGCGAAGTCATCTCGTACTATATTAATCCGGATAAATGCCAGGCCTGTATGATCTGCCGCAAGCGCTGCCCGGTAGAAGCGATTTCAGGCGGCAAGAACCTGATCCATGTGATTGACCAGGATCAATGCATAAAATGCGGTACCTGCTTTGAGGTATGCCCCCCTCGCTTTGGTGCGGTGGATCAGTTA
>CAZJHF010000116.1:0-6527 GCA_964545505.1 uncultured Desulfobacterales bacterium
TCAAATTGCCGACGATCTGGCGAGATTTAGTTTCATCCTGAAATATTTCCAGATCTTTTGCCCGGGGTGAGATATCGAGAACAATGCCACAGGTTTTTAAATAGCCAAGCGCTTCCGGTTCACGGGTATATTCGGCATATTTTTCAAAAATGGCGCCTGCATTGGTTTCAAGCGCATCTTGCAAAGCCTGCACAATGGATTGTGCCGGGTTAAAGCGTTCACCCAGAAAACACCCCGCTTCCGCCCGACCTATTTCCAGCATGCTGTGAAGCAACTCCCGGGCTTTTTTCGAATTGCGCAACGTGCGTTTTAACGTATTTTCCTGCCGCTTGGATAAAGGGCCAAATTTATCCTGACGCTCGAGCAGGGTCCGCAAACCGGTCTCAATGATGGCGATAGGGTCTTTGAGTTCATGGACGAGAAATTCGATTTCAATATCTTTGAAAAATTGCTCGGCATCGTCTCCCGTCAGCTGCAAATCTTTTTTATTTTCATTCTGTTCGCTCATTGCAAGAACCTTTACAATTCACTTATTGCATCAAGATTAATAAGACGTTTTGCTTCAGCTGCTATTTTGCCTTTTCCCACTTCGCGATGGCTTTCTCTTGCTAAATCGTTCGGTCGGGTAAAATTGCACTGTCACTGTTGTACCGCCGCTGTTATGGCACGCTTTGTCATCGTTGTGCGGTGTGCAATCCACTACATTACCCGGACATTCATGCCCTTTTGCATCTACCAATTCACACGACTGGGATGTCATCTTTATCTTAAAGTTATACCTTTCCGAAAAAATCTTCATGCGCAGCAAATCAAAGCCTTTACCGCCGGCTTTAAAGTCATAGGGCTGCCGGGTGGAATATTGCATGGTGTCATAAGCGGTAAAATAATTTTCAAAAATCAAGCGCAAATTTTCATCGCTGATGCCGATGCCATTATCTTTGACTTCAAATTCCGGGCCAATTTCGCCTTTCCGCACTTTGACCGATACGTTTCCACCGTCAGGTGTATTTTCAACGGCGTTGCGAACCAAGCCTTCGATGACCTTTCCCAAAACGTCGGGCGGTATGTAGACGGAAGCGGTTTCCGTTACATAAGTCCTCAAGCGGCACTTGCGATGTGCAAATTTAGATCGCAGCACTTTAATTTTTTCTTTTACAAACGGTCCCAGCGCGATCACCTCTGGTCTTGCCTTGCGGGGGCCTTAGGTTTCTTCAATGTGCCCGCGAATCTTTTGGATAATGTCGTTTTCCCCCAACCCCAACGAAATCAGGACTTCCAGCTCATCTACACATGCGTCCAGCAGGGCGCAGAGCATATAATAGGCTTTGTAATCCTTTTCGCGCAGGATGTCCTCCAGCTGGTACTGCATCTCCAGCAGCCGCTGTAAGTTTCTTTGCGCACGATCGAAAATAGGTTCCCAGCCCTGATCAGATCTTTCCGAAAGCCGTTTTCTCAAAAGATTCAATGAGGCGGATAAAATCGAAACCGGTGTTTTTAATTCATGGGACAGATGGTGAATCACGCGGTCCTTGGTACGGTTCAAGCTTTTGACATCTTCATACGAGCGCTTGAGTTCTTCATTGATGCTGGCATTTTCTATCGGCAGCGCCACCAGATTGGCGATGGTTGTCAATACGTCGATATGGGTTTGATTAAAATCCCCCTCCTTTTTGTTGACGGCACAAAGCACACCGATCATACGACCTTCGAGCATCAAGGGCACATCCAACATGTTGCGCGTGCGATAGTTCGCCTGGCGGTCAATTTCTCGCACAAAGTGAGGGTTTTTATAAGCATCTTTTATAATCTGGGGCTTGCCAGTGCTGTAAACCAGCCCGGCAATGCCTTTGTCGATCGGGTAGCGAATTTCTTTAAAATTGGTGCCGGTTTCGGATTTATCGAAGACGGCTTCCCGAAAGAAAAATTCCTGATTGGCTTGGTCGTGCAAAATAACCATGGCGCCTTCCACACCCAGTAAATCCTGAATTTCCTTGGTTATCAACATCAGCCGCTGATCAAGACCGCGGTATTGATACATGGCACGCGCTATCTGGAAAAGCGCCCGATTTAAACGCGCATTGCGCTTTTCCTCGGTTACATCCCGCAGGGTGACGACTTGGCCGGCGGGTTGATTTTGCTCATCATAAAAAATGGCACCGTCAACGATGATATCCAGCAACCGGCCGTCTTTGGTCAGTCGCTTGGTTTCAAAGCCTCGAAGAATCTTATTTTTGTGCAAACGCCGGATACCTTCAATCGTTTGGTCTTTAAATTTTTCGGGGACAAATGGTATTTTCTTGCCTTCCAGTTCTTCCAAGCGCCAGCCAAAAACATTTTCGAAAGCTGGGTTCAAATAGGACACCGTATTATCCAGATTAAACACGAATACAGGGATGGGCAGAAAACTTAAAAAGGCACGGTAGCGCTGCTCGGCGCGGCGGCTTTGCTGGGAAAGCTCCAGCGCACAGGATTCAGATTCGCTTAATGCCCGCCGGGCCATCACTTTATCGGTTACATCTCTGGCGATGCCTCTGAAGCCCATCAGCTCACCATCGTTATCTTTGATCAGGCTGGCAGAAATTTCCAGATGACGCCTTTCACCGTCCTTGCGGATGATTTCCCAGCTGATATCCACTATGCCCTTACCGGTACGATAGATCTTGTTAAAC
The DNA here is from genome assembly GCA_964545505.1 of uncultured Desulfobacterales bacterium. Taxonomy (GTDB): domain Bacteria; phylum Desulfobacterota; class Desulfobacteria; order Desulfobacterales; family JAHEIW01; genus JAHEIW01. Next base: position 2,670 of record CAZJHF010000116.1, read on the forward strand.
GCATCTCGGGCAATTTTCGCGTTCATCTTATCCATAAAAGTGCGGAAATTGCTGTTTTTAATTTTGCGGCGGGAGTAACCGAATATGCGACAGAGAGAATCGTTGAAAAATAGAAAATTGCCTTTTAGATCGACTTCGTAAAAACCATCGGCAACATCTTCGATCAGAACACGATAGCGTTCTTTTTGAATCTGTGTTGCTGCGGCTTTCACAGCTGAAGTCGCCTCGGAATTGCCGGGCTTACGCCGTGCAGATTTAGCGGTAGAATTTTTGGGTCTGCGAGAGGTCATTTAAGCGCTTTTCATAAAAGTATGGAATTGTGGATTGCGGCACAAGGAATCTTAGAACAAAAAATTTAAGGATCGAAACGGCTTTTAACAATCCCAGGATAACCGATGGGCCTTAATGTTGTAGAATAATCAGCCCCAGCATGTGATGATGGTTTAGCTTTTGTTTTCAAGAATCCCGAATGATTCCGTGTCCAACAAATTGATGCCGCTGGCCTTCAAAACCTCAATAGCCTTGTCATTGTCGCTGAAACGAAAAATCATAATCGCATTACCCTGAGCAAACGTAATAAAAGCATACATAAATATGACCGACACACCTGCTTGCGTCAGCGGTTTAAGCAGATCCGCCAGACTGCCGGGTTTATCTTCGATTTCAGCCGCAACGACTTCATTCACATAAGCGGGGATTTGCATTTCCATTAAAATTTTTCGGGCAGTTGCCACATCCGAAACCAGAAGCCGCAACTGACCAAAAGCGCCGGTATCCACCAGATTCAATGCTCGCAGATTGATCCCGGCACTGCCAAGCGCATCAGTGACCTCGTGCAATCGGCCGGGTGCATTTTCGATGGATACAACAATTTGCTTCAGTTTTAAACTCATCCGTGCCTCCCTCATTGATTTAGAATCGACATTAAGGCCAAGTCAAGCGTTTTGGCTCACATTTAGACTATAAGTAAAAGCGTCTGGCTGTCAACAGAGTCCATTTTGATTGAGTGATTCTCACGCAAAGACGCAAAGATTACATTTCTTTTCACAGCATGCTAGCCAACAGATAGCCTAGTTTTACATTCGACCATCAAGGTTTTAATGTTCATCAAGAAAACAAGAAGATATCGAAGCACGAAAACAGATGATTTTTAAAACCTTTCGCGTTTTCGCGTTTTTCTAGCTTTCGCGGTTAAGATCTGTGGGCTACAACTATTCCTCAAGCGGCCAGAGGCTCTTTTCCTCCAAGACCGATCTCAGCGTTTTTAAGGCCTGATTGGTGGCCGGCACACCACCATAAATAGCGGTTTGGAAAATAACTTCGGCGATCTCCTGCGGCGTACAACCGACATTTAACGCCGCATGAATATGTAGCTCTAATTCATCCAAACGGCAGAGAACCGTCAGGGCTGCAACAGTTACCAGCTGTCGGGTCTGGTGCGGAATTTTTTCTCGGGCATACATCTGACCGGTGATAAAAAGCGATAAATCTTTGGCCAGATCCTTGTCAAAGGATCGCCACAGATCAAAGGGCCGTTCTGTCTGAACATCCTTAAAGTACAGCCTCGCCGTTTTTTTTGTTTTTTCAACCAATTCGTTGTCCAACGCTATCTCCTTTCTGCGTTTTAATTGAGCCAATTAGATGCCGTTGCGTTTGAAATAATCACCACGAAAACACGAAAAGGTAAAAGCACGAAATTTTTATATGTCTTTTTTCGTGTTTTCGTTGTTTCGTGCTTTCGTGGCAAAAATCTAACGTCACAACTATTCGGATTGTTAGTTGAAATCATGATTTGATGCTGGCACTGATAGCATCGTCCAAAAACAATCAGCCCTGCCGGCAACAGCAGGGCTGATCTTATTTGCAGCATTCGTCTAAAACAGAGCAAATCGGAGGATTAATGAAATAATGAGCGCCTAGCCCTTTACCTTCTTAACTTCCTCGGTGATCGCCGGGACAATTTCAAACAGATCACCAACGATTCCAAAATCTGCTTTTGAGAAAATCGGCGCTTCCTCGTCTTTATTGATGGCGACGATATAGTTGGAAGTCGACATACCGGCAAGATGCTGGATGGCGCCTGAAATACCACAGGCAATGTACAGTGTCGGTGATACGGTTTTTCCGGTCTGGCCCACCTGGTCACTGTGAAGCCGCCAGCCTTCATCAACAGCAGAACGCGATGCCCCGACCGCAGCGCCCAGAGCATCAGCCAGAGCTTCAATACCGGCATAATCGCCGCCTGTACCGCGCCCACCGGAAACGATAACATCAGCTTCCGTCAGCTCGACTTTATCACTGGTATCCATTTTCTTTTCAACGATCGTTGTTTTGACTTCGCCGAGTTGTACCGCCGGCTTTTCAACGGCACCGTCTTTTGCCACTTCCGCAATATCCATGACATTGGGACGAATGGCAACGATTTTACAATCGCCTTCTATTTCGACATCCGCATTGATTTTCCCGCCAAACATCGGTCGGGTGCAGATTAAATTGCCATTTTCGATCTGCACTTTCACACAATCCATGGCCACACCGGCATCCAGTTTGGCCGCCAGGCGTCCTGCCAGATCCTTGCCCTGTGCCGATGCGCCCGTGATAATAACCGCCGGATCCGCAGATTGAATCAACTCGGCCAATACATTACTGTACGCATCGGTCGTATAATCCGCCAGACCCGCATCATCTGCAACTATAATTTTATCCGGACCGTATTTGTTGAGCTCTGCGGCAAGGCTGTCGACACCAGACCCCAGAATGACGGCTGTCAGTTCGGCGCCTAAGCCATCGGCAATCCGCCGCCCTTCGCTCACAGTCTCAAAGCTTACTTTACGAAGTTCTCCGTCTCTTTGCTCTGTTATTGCAAAAACACCTTGTCCCATTTTATATCTCCTCTAAATAATTTTAGTTTCCTCGTGTAGAATTTTTACCAGAGCTGCTGCCTTATCACCTGCCGCTTCGCCCTCTACCATTCTGACAGCCTGCCTTTCCGGAGGCAGGCTCAGCGCTTTTATCTTTACTTTGCGATTGGCTGCTCCCACCTGGCCAGCGTCGACGCCCAGATCGGCAACGGTTTTAATATCCACGGGTTTTTTCTTGGCTTTCATAATACCCGGTAAAGATGCATAACGCGGCTCGTTGAGCCCCCGCTGGGTGGTAAACAGGGCCGGCAAAGCAGCTTCCACGACTACGGTGCCGCCTTCGATCGTGCGATCACAGATAATTTTGCCATCAGCAAGTTCGACTTTGTTGACCATGGAAACCTGGGGGATACCCAGCATTTCAGCGACAGCCGATGCGACCTGATAGTTGTCTTCATCCACGGCTCGATGACCGGCAATAATTAATTCATAGGGAATGTCCTTCAAGGCTGCAGCCAGCAATTTAGCTGTAGCCAGCGAGTCACTGCCTTCGGCTGCCGGATCATTGATGTGCACCCCTTGGTCAGCTCCCATGGCCAGTGCCGTTCGGATGGTTTCAATTGTTTTTTCAGGTCCAAGGGATACAATGGTTACCGTGCCGCCCTGAGCCTCTTTGATTTGCAGAGCGGCTTCAACCGCCAGTTCATCGTAGGGATTCATGATCCATTTGATGTCCTGTGTTTTAATGGAAACCCCATCATCTGCGATCTGCACCAGAGATTCGGTATCCGGTACCTGTTTTACCAAAACGACTATATCCATACTTCACTCCTTTCTACTAATATAAATACTATATTTCTTAAACGGTATGAAATTTATAGAATAATAAGAACCATAAACTGGCTTTAAAATTGTTACATTTTGGTCGAGGACAAGGCGAAATTCGATTCGAAAGCGGAGCGTACACGATAGTACGCGAGTATTTTGAATCGGATTT
>CAZJHF010000116.1:6627-10613 GCA_964545505.1 uncultured Desulfobacterales bacterium
AACAAAGGCCTCGGGCAAAAGATAATGGTTTTAAAGTCAGTTTTATCTGTTTGCTTTGCGGATGCCTAGCTGATCCAGGGCAATGATCCATTTGCAGATATTGGCGGATCCTTCCACCATGGCGTAGGTCGGTGCATCCCGGAAGAAACGGGCCACCGAATATTCGGTGGAATAACCATAGGCACCCAAAATCCGCATGGCATATAGGGCACTTTTGTTGGCGACTTCGCCTGCCAGATATTTGGCCTGGGCTACATCCAGACCGTTGTTCAGCCGGCCCTGATCTTTGGCCCAGGCGGCCTTGTAAACCAGCAAGCGGGCGGCTTCAATTTCGCTTGACATCTGGGCAATCATATCCTGGTTCATTTGATAATCACCGATGGGTTTGCCAAACTGCTTGCGTTCGGTGGCATATTTAATGGTTTCATCCAGGCAGGCCTGCGCTACGCCCACGCCTCCGGCGGCAGCCGAAAGTCGGGTTTGATTCAAGGACCCGAAAAGTATTTTGGCGCCATCTCCGGGTTTGCCGAGAATATTTTCCTTGGGCACTTTGGTGTCGGTCAGATAGATTTCTCCGGTGGGTGACGACCGTGATCCCAGTTTATCCAGGGCCGTGGTGCGCACGTCGTTAAAATTTTTAAGCTCGACCACAAAAGCCGATAGGCCTTTGGAGCCCGCATCACGGTCGGTATAGGCATAATAGATCATCACATCGCCCACGTCGGCATTTGAAATCCAGGTCTTGGACCCATTTAGAAGCCAGTGATCGCCCTTGTCTTCGGCGCGGGACTTGATGGCCATGACATCTGAGCCGGCATCCGGTTCTGTCATGGCAAAGCCGCCCATGTATTCGGCGCTGACCAGCTTGGGGATATATTTTTGCTTTAATTCTTCAGTGCCGTAAGTTTCAATGGTAAAGGCACAGCCCAGGGCCTGCATATTCACCTGTACCCGCAAAGAGCTCGATGCCCGCGCGATTTCTTCAGTAATAATCATGGCGGCCAGCCAGCCCATTTCAGACCCTCCATAGGCCTCGGAAATAACAGTGCCGAATAAACCGAGCTCGCCCATGGGTTTGACGGCTTCCTCATAGGGAAAATAATGCTTCTCATCCCATTCATCGGCAAAGGGCGCAATTTTTTCATTTGCAAAATCACGTACCGTATTTCGTAAAATTTCAAGCTCTTCCGGAAAACTAAAATCCATTTTTCCCTCCTGAAACTGATGTTTTTAGTCAATGTATACTGTATACAGCATTGGCATAAAAGATGAACTATAGAGGAAGGTACCATCGGTGTCAAGAAAGAAAGCGCCTAAAAATCGGATAAATACCGCGTATTTTTGTCGAAATAGGCCCTTTCAATTCAGCCGAATCGGAAAGGTAAATCTAGCAGGATACAGACGGATGGATTATTCAACATGAACGGATGAATAGCAACAATTAAGATTATACAAATAATTTTAGCGACCGGCAAACGAAGGTTAAATTCCCTTGTCACGAATATTTTTATCGTGCTTGAGGCGCTCCTGAATCCCTTTTCCGATCGAATAGTTTCGGCTGAATTCCGACCAGAATTCCTTATCTTTTTCCTTCCAATTAGGGCCGAAGCGTCTATCAAAATAATCACCCAGTTTTTCAAAAAGCAGTTTCCAGGGTGGCTCACCACGTTGATAGGCCCCTAAGATCGCATCCAGCAAATCATCGAGCTCGGAAAGCTTTTCCTTGGGCAGATAGGAAATGGCACCCTTTTGAATGGATTCCATAAGGGTTTCCCGGCTGACGGCATGAGCTGTTAACATGACTGCGGGAATGCCCCGGTCAACGGATTCTTCGAGCAGTTGAAGCCCATTGACCCCCATAATGTCTAAAATGACCAGATCATATCGCCCTTTTTTTATTTTCTGTGAAGCACTCTCGTAATCCCGCGCCGTATCGATGACCGACTCATCCAACAGGTCCGCGATGGTCTCCAGTATATCCTCTTCGTCATCCACGGCCAGGATATGCTTGCCCTTTAGTAAAGATTCATCACCTGACATGTGAAGCGCCTCCTAAAATCGAATGCCGCCCTGTTGCGTTTTTACTCCAAAAAGCCCATTACCCTCGGCAACCACAAAACAACATCCGGTATGTAGGTTATAATAAAAAGCACGATCATCTGAATGATAATAAATGGAATCACCGCTTTGGTTATATAAATCAAATCTTTATTGGCTATTGCACCGGTGATGTAAAGACTGACACCCATAGGTGGCGTGCAATATCCGATGGCCAGATTGACCGTCAGAATCAGGCCAAAATGCATCCAGCTGATATCAAACGCATCCAGCATCGGTAAAAATACCGGCCCCAGGATCATGGTTGCCGAAATAATATCCATGAACATACCGATAAACAGAAGCAGTGTGTTCATGGCCAGAAGGAACACGTAAGGCGATTCGATTGCGCCTAAAACCGCTTCGGTGATTTTACCCGGAATATTTTCCAGGGTCAGCAAACGGCCGAAGCAGACCGCACCGGCAACAATGATCAGCAGGGTAGCGGACGTCACCGCTGAGCTGACGGTTACTTTCTTGACATCTGAAAATTTCATCGAGCGGTGAATGAAAAGCTCCACAATAAAAGCATATACACAGGCAACCACAGCCGCTTCATTGGCGGTAAAGGCGCCTGAAAAAATGCCGCCGAAAATAATGACCGGCAGCATCAAAGCCCAGAAACACTCCCTAAAAACGGCTAAGAGCTCGGCCGGTCTGGGGATTGGTTTACGCACGATTTCTTTTTTCTTGCGAAAAACAAAATATGTGTAGAGGCAAACGCCGAACATAATAAGAAGACCCGGCAAAAATCCGGTCAGAAAAAGGCCTTCAAGGGATACATTACTGATCATGCTGTATAAAATCATACCGATGCTGGGCGGGATGATGACCCCCAGGTTGGGTGATGTGGTCATCACCCCCAGGGTATACTTTTGCGGATATCCGTTATCGATCAGAGCCGGAATCATAAAGCCCCCCAGGGCCACCACGGTGGCCACCGTGGAGCCTGAAATGGCACCGAACAGCCCGCAGGCCAGAACCCCGGCCATCCCAAGGCCGCCCGGAAGCCAGCTGACAAGTGAATTTGCCATCTTAATCAGCTTTTCCACAATGGTGCCGGCCGTCATGATATTGCCGCACAGAATAAAGAAAAGAACCACCACCAGGGCAAAGTTATCCATACTGCGAAAAATCGTTTGGGCCAGGAGGAGAATGGGCAGGTCTGTAAAAAATATGAAACCCAATACGGCGGTAAAGAAAAGACACATAAAGACGGGAATATAAGTCGCCATGCATCCTAAGAGGATGGCCAGGATGACGATGTGGCTGGTTTCCATAGTCCAATTCTCCTTAGTTCAACTTAACGCCAAAATTAATCCTGGGCCTTTTGGGCCAATTGTTCCTGGATATCCTCGTAAAATACCTGAATAACCCGAATCAGCATCAAAACGCCCATCAACGGCAGGATTGAATACAGATATACCAGCGGGATTTGCATGATAATCGTCTTTTGCTCGGTACGAACCTGAAGTGCTGCGATCAGCCAGCCGTAATAGATCATCATGATCGCAAAAATCATGACCACAAAATTGCTGAAAAAAGTTAAGGGGACTTTTAGCTTGGGAAAAATCTGGACGGACGCGTCAATTTTAATCAGCGAACGATTTTTAACAGCTGCAACGCATCCGATAAAGGTGGTGTAGATGATGACTTCGCGCACCAACTCTTCAGACCAGGCCAGTGAATAGTTGAAGCCGTATCGCAAGATGACATTGAAAAAAAGCGCCACCAGAGCAACAAGCACACTGATAAACAGCGTCCATTCTTCAAAAAAAGTCAAGACCTTGTCCAGGAAATTCAGAATCTTTCCAAACATGGGGGCCTACCTCTTCGTCCGGAAATTAGTAAAAGGGGCTTCGGTTAGACCGAAGCCCCTTTATTAGTGC
>CAZJHF010000117.1:0-10593 GCA_964545505.1 uncultured Desulfobacterales bacterium
ACGACGACCGAGGTGCCAAAGGCTTCATCAGCCATGGCATCCGATGCGGTCAGCTGCGTCCGCAGGTCAAACAGGCCGGTGGCAGGGTCGCGCCTGAAATCATAAGCGGCACCGGCATTGACCCGCATGACCATGCCATCCGGTGGCAGGTCGACTCCCGGCGCGCCGACCAGCGCCAAATTGCCGGCCAGACTCACGGCACTGCCGAATGCATCGCCGGCGGTTGCATCCCCAAGTTCCAGTTTCTGCAGCTCGGTCCACGGATTGGCCGCGCGGGTGGGATCACGCGTAAATATGTAAACCGCCCCGGCTGCGATCACACCGGTGACATCCGCCTGGGGTGCACCGATCACGGCTGTGTTGCCGAACACAGCAACAGAATTTCCGAACTCATCTCCCGGGCTGGCATCTGAAGCGGTCAGCTTTTGCTGGCGGGTCCAGCTGTTATCATCCGGATCGCGCACAAATACAAAAACCGCCCCGCCGCTATCTTCAAATGGCGCCCCGACCAGAGCCGTATCGCTGTGCAGAGCCACCGCCGCTCCAAAATTATCACCGATGTTCTCGTCACCGCCGGCGGTCAGCTTTTCAGTTTGACTCCATTGATCGGGCGCGGCTTCGTCCGGATCGCGGCTGAAAAGATACGCAGCACCCGCATTGGATATGCCGTTCGGATCGTCAGCGGGCACGCCGATCAGGAGGATGTCAGCGTCAATCGCCGCGGCGGCACCGAAATTGTCCATGGCGTCCACATCGGCGCCGGCCGTTAATTTAACCGCCTGATCCCAGTTACCGGTAACCGAATCCCGGTTATACACATAGGCGCTGCCGGCATCGGCATCGCCGCCAATATCGTCAGCGGGCACCCCGATGACAGCAATATCAGCATCAACGGATACGGCCGCGCCCAGATTGTCAGATGCGGCTCTATCGCCGGCTGTCAGGGTTCTCTCATCATCGAATACCTGGGTATCCGGATCTCGGTCAAAGGCCGACACTTCCCCGGCATCGACATCGCCTGCCGGATCGGCTTCCGGTATTCCGATCAACGCCGTATCCCCGCTGAGGCCCACCGCGCTGCCAAATCCGTCATTTGCGGCTGCAGCGGCGGCGGTGAGGACATCGGTCTCCTGGGAAAATTCAACAGATAGCGGTTCAAGGACAAACACAAAAGCAGCGCCGGCGGCGGTGGAAGTGCCCTGAAATCTTTTGGCGGATCCGATAACAGCGGTCGCACCATTGAACCACACGGCGCCGCCAAATTCGGCCAGTGCTTGGGGATTGCTGCCGGTTAATTCCTGTTGCTGGCGCCAGTTGCCTGAACGCGCATCACGGACAAACAGATATGCCGCACCGGCGTCAATCGCAGTAAAAGACGCTGTCCCCGGGGCGCCAATCAGCGCCGTAGGGCCGTCCACCAGAACAGAAATGCCAAATTGACTATCGGATCCCGCAATCCTGGCCCTTAAAATCTGCTTCTGACGGAAATCAGCCGATGCCGATTCGCGGGTGAAAACATAGGCTTCTCCGGAGTTGAAGGACCCGGCAAAATCGGCCTGCGGCGCACCAGCCAGAATGGTGTTGGCATCTATCGACAAGGATAGCCCCAAACCGTCGCCCGCCCCGGGATTACTGGCGGTGAGTTTTTGACGTTGCGTCCAGGGATTTAAAAACACAGATTGATCCCGGGTAAAAACATAAACAGCGCCGGCATCAAAGACGGTGCCCAGGTCAACCTGCGGTGCGCCCACGACAATCGTATTTCCATTTAGCGATACAGATCTGCCAAATTCGTCTTCGGCGGCCGCATCGGCGGCGAGCAGCTTTTGCTGCTGGGTCCAGGAAACGGCCTGATCGTCCGGATCGCGGGTAAATACATAGACGGCTCCGGTGGCACTTGCAGTGCCGGCATCTTTGCGGGCGGCGCCAGCCACCAGGGTATGTCCCTCCACATACACTGAGCCGCCCAATAAATCCAAGGCCGTAGCATCGGCAGCGGTCAGTTTCTGCTGTTCAGTCCACGGATTATTGGCGACGGTGGAATCCCGTGTGAACACATACACTGCTCCAGTATCAGGCGTAATGCCCAAATTGGCCTGGGGCGCCCCGACAACGATGGTATGTCCGTCTATGTCAACCGCGCTGCCGAAGTTGTCCTCGGCGGCCGCATCCGAAGCCGTTAATTTTTGTTGTTCGACAAAAACACCGGTGGACGGATCCCGCACAAATACATACACCGCGCCGGCATCGGTGGCGGTTCCCGAATTCACCAGAGGTGCGCCGATTACGATCGTGTCAGCGTCGATGGCCACCGCATCACCGAACTGGTCTTCAGCAGCCGCATCCGAGGCGCTCAACGATTGTTGGCTGCTAAAGATCGGATCGATGGTCACCGGAAAATGTGCTCCGGCGGTTTCAACCGATATGTTCAGACGATTGCCGGATAATTGAAACCGGGCCGGCAGGATCTGATGGTTGGCATCAAAGGCCAGCAACTGATTGTAGTGCATTTGAACCTGACCGGTGGCATCCATGAAATCAATCCCGTCGGCTGTTTGTGCAGGAATCAAATCGCCACTTATTTTAAAATGCAGCTCGAAATTGCTCTGGGTGATTGATTCGCTCGCTGTTGCCGGACCGCGGTATCCACGTTCCAGATAAAAGCCCTGCTCGATGCCCAGCGGCGTATTGATAAACCATTCGCTCAGATCGGGGTCGTGGCGCACCTCTACCCTGACGCCGTTAATTCGAGCACGGTAAGACTTTGGGGTTTGTGTGTTGCCATTGAAACCATAATGCGTAAGCTGCATGCTAAACGTAAATCCGCTTGCAGCCGTCATCCGAACACCATTATGATCGATACGGGCTTCCAGGCGCTGCACCGGATTATGCATTTTGACCTCACCGCTGCGCATACGGCCGGGGCGCCATTCATCGGGGAGCTGCTCCGATACCGCCTGCAGGATCTGTGGCAGTTCGGTGTTCAAGGCCGGTTTACCAAATGCAGGTTGGGCGCCAAGGCCGGCTACCAGTATAATTCCAACCAAAATGGATGTTTGCAAAACAGCTGATTGCCGCTTCAAATTAAAAAGCAGAAAGTTGACAACCATAGCACACCTCTTGTCAATGAGATAATTTTGCCTGTTGTATCCGAGGGATCGCAACGCATACCCAATAATTCAATCTGGCTAATTGAAAATAAGGGCACAGGCCCACACGGGCAAACATTTGTGGCGGAAATGATTCCTCAGGGAGTCCGGAAGTAGTGTGAACTTCTTGGATTTTTGTAAAATTGCGATTGGCAGGTATCATAAAAGCCATAGTTCGGCCGAATTGTCAACTCAAATAACGGCACCAACTATATATCTATCTATTCTATATATCTATAAATATTGAACTTACTGAATTCAGAAACCTCGCTCAGGTATGCAGAGAAAAAGCCCCGCTGCCGCACAGGGCTTTCGGGGCGTTTAAAAGGTTCAAGGCAGACTGAGTTATGGGCGAGCGTTGCGCCGCTGGCGGTAGTTTCGATTAAACTGTTGCGGATTTTCCGCATTCTGCCGCGAACGCCGGCGATATTTCTCTCGCAGCCGGCGCTTTTTCTCGGGCGACAGGTTTTGCCATTTTTTTCTTTTCTCGAGCAACCGCCTGCGCTGCTCGGGGGTCATGTTTTCAAATCGGCGGCGGCGCTCGCGAATGCGCCGTTTTTCAGATTCACTTAAGTTTTTCCAGCGCTGATATCTTTGGCGGACAGAACGGCGCTCGGACGGCTCCAGCTGCTGGTAGCGCCGCCAGTTGTTCCGAATTCGATTCTGCTTTTCTGCAGGCAGATTTTTGAAGCGCTCATACCTGGCTTTAATCCTGGTTTTTTGTTCCGGCGTTAGCTGTTTCCAGCGTTTCAGGCGCTGGCGGTATTGTTGTTTTTGTTCGGGGGGCAGGTTTTGCCATTTTTGGCGTGCGCTTGACCGATCCGACCCGCTCTGAGCCCAAAAACGAGGAGCCTGATCAGATCGCGCACTCACCGGCTGAATCTGCGCTGCGGGCTGATTAAGTTTTGGCCAAAGGCGCTGATCCAATAAGGGCTCCTTGAGCCCGGGTGATGCCGGGGCCGCTGTGGTTGGCGGAATTAGCACTACACCTGCCAGCAGAATTGCAAGACCGTAAAGCGAGATTTTATGCCACAGTTGTCTAAATCTCATCGTCCTCTCCAATCTCGGTCATCGTTTCCAGCAAATCTAAATCTTCTTCTAAAAGGTCCAAATCCTCTAAAATTTCTAAAATTTGAATGACCTCTAAATCTTCATCTGTGATCACTTCATCCTGGGCAACACCGACGCAGGTGTGCGATAAGACCAGGGTCGCTACGGCCAATATGATTTTTTTCAGATTCATGCAGACATCTTCCAAACGAGCGGGTCCATTCAAGAAGCCTCCGGTCCATTCAAGCTTTCGATAATTTCAAAATCTGTAAAAAAATCAAATTCCTGAATAATCTCAAAATCTTCTGCCAATTCGATATTGGCAAACATCTCCAGTTCAATCTCAGCCAGCGCCGTCAAAGCTGCCGGCATCTGCGGTTTTTGCAGATGCTCAAAGACGGTGATAGCACAAATCAGCAAAACGATTGCGGCAGCGGCCGGAAGCCAGCGCTGGCTTACAAAAACGGTTTGAACATATTGCAAAACCCTGGCATGCCATGGCCGGCGGGCATCAACCGAGCGCCAGAACCGAAGGCTGTAATTGGGATCCGGTTCGATTGCTTTGGCCCCACCGAGCAATTCCCAGGTTTTTTCGATCTCCTGGGCTTCTGCCCGACAATCAGCACAGGTTCGCAGATGGTCTGCAACACGCTGCCGATCCTCGGCTTCAAGCTCGTCGTCTAAAAAAATCGGAATTAACGTTTTCGTTTCCTGACAGTTCATGATGTTGGTGCTCCATTCTTTTAAACACGCTAATGGCGAAAAAGTTTCGCTTCTAAATATGTTTATTCTTCATATCTTCGATCTGTTTTAAAGGATTACCACACAGGCATTATAATTCATCACGAAAGCACGAAAGGGGGAATAACACGAAATGGAGAGAAAATTTTCGTGCTTTCTGATTTTCGTATGTTCGTGGTGAAAAATTATTGCTAGTATCACCACAAAGGCACAAAGGGCACAAAGAAAAAGATTTGAATAATATTGAATTCCTTTGTGAACTTCGTGTTTTCGTGGTGAATATAGTTGTCATAACTGGCATAATTTATGTGTTCACACGTTAATCAGAATCGATCATGTTGGCTAGTTTGTTTTTGAGATTCACCTTGGCACGACTCAAAAGCGATTTGACCGCTTTTTCCGTTACATCCAGGGTAGCCGCGATCTCGGCATAGGTAAAACTTTCATAACGTTTTAGAATAACTGCCATCTTTTGTTTTTCGGACAAATCAGCGATAGCCGCCCTGACCTGGGCTTCTTTTTCCTTTTGCAGGAATTCGGTGGCCGGATCGGCGGCTGGATCGGGAAGTTCTTTTCTGACCTCACTACCGTCCGTATGAGGTCCTTCATCCAGAGATAGCACCTGTCCACGATGGCTCCGCAATTCATTTAGACAGGTGTTTTTGGCAATCGTATACAGCCAGGTTTGAAATTTTGAGTGCGGTTGGTATCGCGCTGCGCTGCGGTACACTTTCATGAAGACATCCTGGGCCAGGTCTTCTGCAAGCTGCCGATTGCCGAAGAAGCGGTAGGCAAAGTTGAGGATTCGTGGATAATATTTTCGCATCAGGTCGTCAAAGTCATTGCGGTCGCCTTTTTTGACGGCCAGCATGCATTTAACGTCTGGATCGTCTAAATAGGAGCTCGGGGCTTTTTTGCGAAATCGCATCATTCTGATCAACTCTTGTCGACCGTGCCGCTTGTAACAATCGGATTGAAGGGCTGCCTGATCGCGGCCATGAATCTATTTATTGTTGAATTTTGTATTGAAATTTGTGCGAATAGGTCATTATACGGCGCAACTTTGCTGCAGGCCATAAAAAAATGCACTGGATAAATTCAAGCTCCAGTGCATAAGCGTCGGGATCGCGGATATCAGAACAGCCGAAAGCGATCTGCGTACGGGGTAAGGTGGGTCGCCGCTATCTGTTTACAGTTTTGCGGTTGACTGCGACTCGGAAGAATCGATTTCGGGCAGCGTATCAACTGCCAGCACAGGACGGCGTTTTTGGTCATATTTAGAAACGATGACCGCAATTGCCAGGGTCAAAAGATGAACGGCAAAGAAAAAAAATAAGACGCCATCCTTTGTGTTCCATCCCAGAAGTAAAAAAATGAGGGCGCAAAAAGATAATATTTTGGTTTTCATCAGCGTTTCCTTTTTCAAACGATCAAGCGTGCATGTGCGCGCAAGGCTCTGTATGGATAATATCGGCCAATGCTGGCGAAAACTTTAGTGATTAAAAACCTTTAGGTTAGCGCGCAAGTGGCCGATATAGCAATATGCGGTCTGTGTCTCCGTGCCGTAATAATTCGTTCAGATCGCATTGAGGATGATATGAAAAAAGACATTGTTTCATTTATCAAAAGCCTGAAAACCAACAAAAAACTCGAGACATTTGATGAGGCATCTACCAAACAGGCGGTGGTACTCAGGTTACTTTCATTCCTGGGCTGGGACATCTTCAATGTCGATGAGGTTTACCCGGATTATGCCGTCAATTCCTACAGTGCCTCCTATGCCTTACGCAGCAGGAATGCCAGTAAAATTTTGATTGAAGTTAAGCGCGTCCACGAAAAATTAGACAATTATCAAAAACCGTTGCTGAGTTTTGCAGCACAGGAAAAGGTCGATATTTCGGTTCTGACCAACGGGATTAACTGGTGGTTTTACCTGACCCAGTCAGCTGGAAGTTCACAGGATAAATGGTTTTATTCGGCCGACTTGCTCAAACAAAATGAAGATACGGTTGTCCCCAATTTGATGGACCTGCTCGGTAAGAATAAAGTCGCCAACGGTCAGGCATTTAAGGCCGCCCAGGCGCTGAACCGGAACAAAAACCAGAAAATGGCTGTGGATGTGATTCCAGAAGCCTGGAATAAACTGGTCAGCCAGCCCAACATGATCCTGGTGGAGTTATTGCGTGAATCCACCGAAAAAATATGCGGTTGTAAGGTTGAGTCGAAACCGGTTGAACGTTTTTTAGAAAAACATCTGGACCGGTGGATAATTACCAATCGTCCGGTTACCGGCCTGGGACCACCGCCTAAAGTGATTGAAATTCCCAGTCCGGATAAAAAGGGTGCGGCGAAATGGCCAGCCCGGTCCCGCAAAAAATCGACCCCAAAACCGGAAAGCTACGCCGATAAAGAAATTAAATCCTTTACCTTTAACGGCAAAACAAACCCGGTTCGTTACTGGGAAGATCTGTTGACCAACCTTTGTGATTATTTTGCAGCCATCCATTCAAAGGACTTTGAAAAGGTACTCTGGATCTCCGGCGAAGATAAAACCTATTTTACACGCTATTCCGACCAGCTGCGCATTCCTGAAAAAATTAAAGGCATGGATATCTACGTCGAGACCAAACTGAGTCCGGATGAAATCATAAAAACCTCCAGGAGTCTCCTGACCGAATTTGGTTATGATACGAGTGATTTAAAAATAACCACCCGCTAACACCCCATAGCAGCATCACCGAAGATAAAATCCGGAGATACGCTTTGCGTAGGCGCCCTTATCGCCGGTTGCGATCCTGCTCTTTCCGGACGGTCCTCGACGACAATTTTCTTGAATCCAGTTATGGCCAATGACGCTGGGGCCATGTAAAATAGATTTGTGCAATCAAAACGGCGCGAGGCCGCAACACATCTTTAGGCTTGACAAATTGTGATAAGAAGATGAGTTTTATATTCGACGGATATTCTGCAGCCGGCGATACACCTTCACACGCACCCTTATTTTCAGGATATGACCAAAACGTATCTTTTCTATGATATCGAAACAACCGGGTTGAACAAGGCCTTTGACCAGGTGTTGCAGTTTGCCGCAGTTCGCACCGACCGGCAGCTTAACGAGATTAAACGCTTCACCGTAAAGATACAATTGCGTCCTGACGTTATCCCTTCTCCCGGCGCCGTGATGACAAACCGGATATCGCTTAAAGATCTGGCAACCGGACAAAGCGAATTTGAGGCAATCCGGCAAATTCATCGGCTTATGAACCGGCGCGATACCATCAGCCTGGGATATAACTCCCTGGGGTTTGACGATGAATTTTTGCGGTTCGCATTTCATCGTAACTTGCTGCCCCCCTACACGCACCAGTTCCAGAATGGTTGCCGCCGGATGGATCTGCTGCCGATGACCGTCATGTACTGGCTTTACAGCCGAGATGTCATAAAATGGCCTCAGGTGAAGGCAAAACCGTCATTAAAATTGGAACATATCAGCGAAGTTAATCAACTGGCCGACGGGCCTGCCCATGATGCAACGGTGGATGTAAGGGCAACCCTGGCGTTGGCCCGCAGATTTATTAAAAAGCAAAAGATGTGGAACTATTTGCTGGGCTATTTTGAAAAAGAAACTGATGCGCATCGCATAAACGACATATCGGCTACTTTTCAAAGTGCATTCGGTGACCACCGCTGGGGATTGATGGTGGGTAGCGAATATGGCCCTCAGCTAATGTATCAGGTACCGGTGCTGTCGATCGGGAGCTCGATTCCGTATTCAAACCAGACCCTATGGCTGCGAATTGATCAGCCGGCGCTCACGGAAACAAAGCCCGACAGCATCGATGCGTCCACCTGGATTGTACGCAAACGCTACGGTGAGCCCGGCATTGTGCTGCCGCCCAATCGACGCTATTTGAAATTATTAAGTGCTGAGCGCAAGGCCATCGCCACTGAAAACCTCAAATGGCTTCAAGCCAACCCGTCTATATTCCAGGAAATTGTTAATTATCACCGCAACTACACCTACCCGTTTATTCCCCATCTGGATCCGGATGCAGCCCTGTACCAGCTTGGCTTCTTTAGCCGTGGTGATGAAATTTTGTTTAGGGAATTTCAGAACGCACCGCCGCAAGAAAAAGAAAGCATCGCACAGAGGCTTACAAGCCCGGATGCCCGTATTTTAGCCCATCGCGTATTGAGTCGTAATTTTCCCGATCACCTATCAACTGATGGCGCTGCAGAATTCGAAGCCTACATGCGCCGGGTCAACCCGAGCAGCGAGGACCTGGCTTTGCAGGATTATAGAGGCGCTCCCCGGATGACCCCCGCTGCCGCGCTGTCAGAAATCAAGCAACTGCGAAAGTCCACTGCTCTGGATGCAGAGCAACTCACCTTACTCGACGAACTGCAAAACTACATCGAAACCAACTTTCCGAAAAGGGGGGCGGGGAGGCAGCTCACCATCGGCAACAACTTCTAGTGTCGTGTCCCACATGTTCCTTTAATAATTTTTCAACGCTAAAACGGTCATTGCGAGCGCAGCGAAGCAATCTCTTCGTCTTTAATGCACTGCCAGCAAGGCACTTTCATAAGATTGCGTCGTCGTTTCACTCCTCGCAATGACCTTTGTATTTCAAAAATAATTGTAGATTATTCTTGGGACACAACACTATCAGCGATCTTAAAACTTCATCTAATCCGCCAAGGGCGGACAGGCGCCCAGGGCTGCGGCAATCCGTTTAAGTCGGTTGGGATCTTGTTCGTGGGTTGATGATACTGTTGGATTGCCAACATTAAAAAACGCATTATGTTTTAACGTGAAGCAAAACCGGCGAGGATACCTGTGAAAATCCGGGAGGACGGATACGTATACGGCTGCCTTAATGTGAGGTTCAAACATGCTCAATGCACGATCCGTACAGCGGCATTGTTCTGATGAAAATGAATCTGCCCGGTGTCGCCTGCAGACCGACTGGTGGACGGTGTGTATGGTTTGCCTTTTGTTTGTCACAGGCGGCTTTAGCTGGCTTTATGTCATCTGGCGCCCTCATTCCGCCTTCCAATGGCTGCTGATAGCAGCCGGTATCAACGTCTATGTACTCCGGCTGTTGTGGACCGCGCTTGCGAAAAACCATTCCCCCGACAACACTGAGTTGCGCTCCGTTCTGGGAGCCGCCAACTGGCTGACCATCGGACGCGGCTTCTTAATTGGCGCTTTAGGTGGATTTTTGTTTCAAGGGCCACCGGGTTCAGCGTCACAGCCGGATTGGTTAATCTGGGTGCCCGGTGCCATTTATCTCAGCGCGATTCTGATGGATTACCTTGATGGATACCTTGCCAGGGTTATGCGATCTGAAACCCGATTGGGCGAATGGCTCGATACCAAAATCGACGCCCTGGGCCTGCTGGTGGCGCCCATCTTGGCAATCGGGTATCATCGGCTACCGATATATTACTTGAGCGTCAGCCTGGCCTATTATCTTTTTCAATTCGGTATCTGGCATCGAAAGCAGAGCGGCCAGCAGGTCATTACAATAAAGCCGCACCCGGCCAAACGAATGATCGCCGGGTTCCAGATGGGTTTGGTGGCCGTAGCGCTGTTGCCGATTTTTTCTCGACCGGTCATGACGGTGGCAGCAACGATTTTCATGATACC
>CAZJHF010000118.1:0-9575 GCA_964545505.1 uncultured Desulfobacterales bacterium
CACTCAAATTTTCTGAATACTTCATTGGGCCAAGTTTTTGATTCGATCTGAGTTCAGGCATGCCGTCAATCCCCAGCATGCGCGGAACGTCCGGGCCGTGCAAATCGACATCCATAAGGCCGACCTTGTGTCCGGCGTCGGCAAGGGCCAGAGATAAATTAACAGCGGTACTGGTTTTGCCAACACCGCCTTTGCCGCTCATAACGATAATTTTGTGCTTTATTTTCTGCAACGCGGTATTCACCGCCGCATCCTTCTGTTCTTCATCTTTTTTAGGATCGGGCGGCATACTGTTTTGAATATCGACCATTTTGAATGTCTCCTTTATGAAAACGTTTTAAGGCGTAGCCGGTTCGTCTTTTAAAAAGCGATGAAAATCATCTTTCTTACACGCCGGGCAGTGGTGCGGTCTGCCCGTCCCCTTGGCTTCTTCCCAAACATGGCGACAGTTTTTGCAACCAAATATTCGATCCTGATCAACGATACGATAATTGCCGCCCTCGACATTTATCGCCTTACCGTTGATCAGGGCATCGGCAACAACCTGCCGGGCGTGCTGGATAATACGGCCAAACGTGGCTCGCGAAACCCCCATACGCCGACCGGCATCTTCATGCGACATGCCCTGCAAATCTGACAGGCGGATGGCTTCGCGTTCATCAACAGTCAGATGCACCTCATCCAGCTTCATCATGGGAATACCCCGGGGTTTAAAGTAGCTGATCTCCGGATTGAAAGCGACCATGCGGTCCTTGCGGGGTCTGACCATAGCAATACACTCCTTTATGAGAAATATCTCAAAAGCGCATGTTAATGACTCACCTTGGCGATGTCAACCTGCACATCAATTAAGCAGCAACAACAGCGTTGCCAAACCAAAGGCGATAGCTTAAAAGGGGATCTTGCGACAGGCTTCCGCTGTGACCGAATGCCTGGATGGGTGGCAATTTAAATTGAAAACCTCTTTTGAAAAACACTTTATGGCCGTTAGGCCTTGCTGTTGGTCAACGTCACCTGATCGTTTAACGTCCAGAAATCATAAATCACACCGAAGCCTACCAATCCGCCGGTGAGCAGATACAGAATTCCGGTCAGCCATTTTCGCATATACATTCGATGAATTCCAAAAAGCCCCAGAAACGTTAATAGAATCCAGGCCAGATTATAATCTACCCTGCCGGCTGTAAATCGCAAATCGGCTTTGCGATCCATGGATGGAATCAAAAACAGGTCGATGATCCAGCCAATGAACAGTATTCCCAGCGTAAAAAAATATAGGGTCCCCAAAACCGGATAACCGTAATAAAAACGATGGGAGCCGGTGAAACCAAAAAGCCACAAAACATAACCTATGGTCTTGCGATGCGTATCCGGATTCTTCTGCACGAGAGCGCTCCTTTCGATACATTAATTTTAAATTGATATGATTCAGACGTTAACACATGGGGTGTTGCCAAGATGTTTTGTGAAAACGTTCGGGTATCAAATCGGGTTAAATGGGCGGCGAAACAGCGTCTATTCAATCGGCTGCTTTTTTTTGCGCCATAAGAACACAAATCCGTACAGCGCCACATTAAGGACCAGTACAAGGGCTCCTAAAACAATCTGAATGCGGCGGGTTAGAGCGTCCGAGTAAAGCAAACCCAACATATAGTGCCCGACAAAGTCACCGGCATAACCGCTGCCCCCGCCCCGAATTCGCAACGCGTTCTCCAGTGGTGTCAGCGGGCAGATTTTTCCAGAAAACTCGATCCAGGCCGCCCATGCAACCGCCGGAAGGTGTCCCCAAGCAACCCGCGGCCAGCGGATCAGCAACAGTGCCCCCAGCAGTGCAAACACAACAAATAGGAAATGAATGCCCACTACCACATCGGCAAATAAATGGTAAGCCATATGGTCCCATCAACAAATTAGGTATCCTGGAATTATACCGCTTGCCATAATAATGTTCCGATTA
Organism: uncultured Desulfobacterales bacterium; assembly: GCA_964545505.1. Classification (GTDB taxonomy): domain Bacteria; phylum Desulfobacterota; class Desulfobacteria; order Desulfobacterales; family JAHEIW01; genus JAHEIW01. The sequence goes on from CAZJHF010000118.1 coordinate 1,958, forward strand.
AAGGATGGCGGCATAAGTGTTGTCGCAAAAAAACGTTGCGCATTCGGAACGTTTTTTTGACAACCACTATAAAAGCCGGCGCAACACAATTTAAAATTCCTGAATCACCAAATTCCGTAATTCCTCACTATGATTTATTCAGTTTCTGCAAGTCTGAATCGCACAAACAACCAGGGCGCACCCCATGAGCACCACAAACCGACCAGGGCATAGCGTACGATTTGAAAAAAAGCAGCCGGCGTCAGCGTTGAAAAGGCGACCTTGAGCCCTGCCCACAAGGCCACAACAACGACCATGCCCACAACAAACCGCAAGGACCGTCTTAATTTGCTGCCACCGCAACGAAAGCGAACCCAGCGACGCTCTACTATCATCCCGGGAGCAAACCCCAGCAGGACGCTGCCGGCCGTTACAGCATAGCGCGCGTCCGTCGGACTCAAAAGGATAAGACCGGCCGGCAGTCCGATTGCCGCTGCCATCTGCCAACGGATTCCGCTTTTAACCAGCCCGGCTTCAATTTTAGGAGCGAACCGCAAATAGGCCGTCAACAAGGCTGCTCCGATCAGGTATCCCCCGAGAAGATCTGTCGGGAAATGAACCCCCAGGTAAAGTCGCGACAGCGGGATAAAAATCATCAGAAAGCCGGCCAGCAACCACATGTTGAGCTTCTTAACTCGAGCAGCAATGAAACCCCACACCACAACTGCGCCCTGCGTATGGCCGCTTGGAAATCCGCCACCACCGGCATGCACCAGCGCTTTGACCCCTGAATTATATTCAAAGGGACGCGGCTGGGAGGCGAATAGCTTGGCGATAGAATTAATATAAGCAGAGAATAAAAAGAGGACAAGCAGTCTGGCACCGCTACGGCGGTCAATACACCAATACAGCAAGGGCATAAATAAAAGAAAAAACTCCAGATCCCCTAAAAATGTCAGGGCCTTAAACGGCAAATCCAGACCGGGACTGAATTGCTGAAACCAGTGCACGACTGCGATGCCCCAGTCAAAAATTTCGCTCGACTCTGCCATGATAGCGGATTCAATCGATCTCGGCAAAAGATACGCTATGCCATTGGATCCATTCGTTATTTTCTCATCAGCCGCTCAATCCATTAGGGCGAACCAGGGCAACAGGTAGCGGATAGCGCGGTCCGTAGAAATTTATTGTAAGGGTTGCCAGACAATTTTCTGGTTTTCAAAATCAATATTGTAATTGAAATTCTTCAAAATATTCATGCCCAGCAGCCCGTTTTGGGTGACGGCTGCCCCTTCGTGGTTTATAATCAAGATGTTGGCACCCTTTATTTTATGAGGCCCGATGATGATATAGTCGACTTTACCCATCTCGGTATAGATTTGCTGGCCCCCCGCTACCTGAGACAACCCTTTTTTAAGGGCGATGATGTTGAGCTGGCTGGCAATATCACGGTGAATGACAGTCTGCGACGCACCGGTATCCAAAAGCAACAGGGTCTCGACTTCAACACCGTTGTTTGCAATCCTTGTCGGTACAAAAACCCGGTTGCCTTTGATAAAGACCGATGATTCGTGAATTCTTTTCTGAGTCAGTTCCGCCTGGCGCTGTCTTTCGGCTGCTTCTTGTTGGACGGCCTGTTGCAGATCACGCTCCATCTGGCGTTGTCTTTCAAGCTCCAAGGCCTGTTGTCGCTTTTGATCGGTTTCCAGTTGGGTTTTCTTTTGGTCTTCCGGTAAATGGTCATACTTTTCCCGATAAACCTCGACCTGTTTGCGGTACTCCTTGGGGACCTGGCTCAGGTCGTCGACGTAAAAAATGTGGCCTTCTTTATCGACATATTTGTAAAATTCTGCCTGCAGGTTGAGTGCAACATTCAACAGGAACAACATGAATACAAAGAGGATGCAGGCCCTTCTGATATTCATTGGCATCTTATTTTTACCCCTAAAGCATAATGAAGCCAGCTGCCAGATGACTTCGTAAAAAAGTGAAAAATTTAACGATTTGATGCGTTTGAATGCGGGCGCCAATGAGCGATGGCATTGGCATAATAGGCCAGGACATTCACTTCATCCGGAATCGCCCAGTAAACGCCGTCTGACTCCCCGACCAGCTTTCTTAATTGTAGCATATTCAAAGCATTTAGAATAGACGCCACCCGATTTTGGGATGAAAGATATGCATGGGCGCCGCAATGTTCGAGTTCAGCAATCCATTGCTGCACCCGCTCCTGTACATCTGCGGCATGAAGGCCCTCGGGTTGGGCTTCGAGCAACACAGTTGCCACCAGTGAAACGGGCAGCGCCGGCACCACCTGACGAATAGCATCCATAAGCCGATTGGCCAATTTGTCAACTTCAGCAAACCGGGTCGGGCGCTCCAGCCGGGCAAAATTCACACCGCTATCAGCACAATATTGGCGGACAGAGACCGGATTTCCAAAATTAACGTAAGCATAACCAAATCGCTGCCAGCGGCTTAAAACCATCAACATCAGGCTTTTCCAGATAAAGCCGCAAGTGGTTTTGATAATAAACCAGCTACTGCGCTTTTCGGCATCAGGATCCAATTCACGCAACAAACTCCGATCTTCCAGGGTTCGATCATAATTCACCCCTACGGGTATAAATACGATATCGCGATCGCTCTGGGTGTCATAACTGCGCAACATGTAATCTAAAAAACCCAGTTTCGGGGGTCTCAGCCGTCCGTCACGACTGAGCCCGCCTTCCAGAAATACCGCCTGGCAAACACCCTCCTTTGTCGCCATATGGACATAGCGCTCCAGAACGCGCCGATACAGGGGATCACTGGAGTTGCGCCGCACAAAAAAAGCGCCCATGGCCCGAATAAGCGTTTGCAGGGGCCAGATTTTAGCCCATTCTCCAACAGCATAAGATAGCGTTGTTTTTTCAGCTGCCAAAAAGGCCACCAAAACATAATCCATGTTACTACGGTGGTTAATAACAAATACAACGGTGGATTCAGGATCAATTGAGGCATAGCGCTGCTCATCGGTCATACCAATGCGCACACGATAGAGAAGCCGTGCTATTTTTTTGGCCATCCAGTAACCAATCCGGAAATACAGATAGGCATTAAAGGAGGGAACGATCTCCCGGGCGTAAGCCAACACCTCTTTTTGAACCATTTCACGCGGGCAGTTGCGTTCGCGGGCATTTTCCTGGATGGCTTCAACGACTTTTGGATCGTAAACCAGACGGTCGATTAACACCTGTCGTTTGGTCAGTTGAAATGGTTTTATCCGGATATCCAGGCGGGTACTGATGTCATCGATCAAGCGATTGATCCGTCTGCGGATAAACCATCGCGTACTGGGGATCAACACCCGTTCCATTATGGCCCAGGCCGCTACCGCTATCAGGAGAATGAAAATCCAGATCGATATGGTGATGTCGCCGCTCATGAATGCCTCTTTTCCTCAGCCGGATGGTCGGCCGGTAGACGCCTGCGGATCAGGATGCCCGCACAAACGCAGTCGTATCTTGACGAATCGACAACAAGGTGAAACAATTACATATTAAAGGATCAGCAATCGATGATACCCGTCTTTTTATCCGCTTCCGCCTGAATCCAACGCCGGAACCAAAACGTTATTATAGGCCAGCGTGCAAAAAAATCAAAGGGGTTTTTGATGCAAGACACGCAAAGCGACGACGCGGGCAGCCGCGCCCAGGCCCACAGGCGTTCTTTTGCGTGCCGGTTTTCGCGGCGCTCGGTGCTGCTCGTTATTGCCGGGCTGACCCCTGTTATTTTGATGGGTCTGGTGGTTCATGCCAGCTATCGTAATGCAGACAAATTTTATCTCAAATTCGGGGCCGGCGCTGTGGAAATCTGGCAGGGAACCTTTTCCCCGGGCGGGAAAAAGCGTATACTGATTATGCCGGGTGTTCAAAAGCCGGCTGAAATAAAAGCCGTGTATACAAAAGAGGCCGTTTTCCCGCTGGCATTTAATTTTTACCTGAGCAAGGCCGATGCCTTGATGGCCGTAACCGGCATGCCGGATCTTGTGGGCATCAAATCCTATTTGAACAGGGCCCTGTCTTTTGCCACCACCGAGCAACTTCGTCAAACAGCCCATGCCCGCATCAATCAGATTGACCGCATGATCCTTTTTTACAAAGCCGATGTGGCGGCCACACGAGGGACCACCGACGGGCTCGAAGCAGCCCTGGATTATCTTGACCAGGCGGCCACGTTAAATCCCGATGAAATTGAAACCGAGCTCATCCAAAAGAAAAAAGCAAATATTCTTAAGCTATTAGAAACATTATAAAAATTTGAAATGACCACTAAACGCATCCTTATTCTGGCCCCGCTTGTGCTGACTGTGATCCTGTTGCAGTCCTATTTCTGGGTGCCTACCTATGAACAACAGGCCAAAGGCAATCCCCAACGTTTGAATCAGTATATCAATGCTTCGATCGGCGACGCCGCCATTTTAAATCCGATTTTATCCGCTGACAGCGCCAGCAGTGAGATTACCGATAAGGTCTTTGAAGGCCTGATCGACCGTGATGAAGAACTGCGTTTCAGAGGACGATTGGCAAGCTCCTGGGACATTTTCGAAGAAGCCTTTTTTTATGTAAATGCTACCGCTGACGTCCCCGGTCTGGATCAGGCCAGCCCCCGGGCTATCATCGATCTTATTCAGGCGGCCCGCAACCCGAAAGCACGCTTTTCTGCCGAGCTTCAGAAAACGCTGGACAACATCGTGACGGTTTCCCTGGTATCAGCACGCACCGAGCGCGTGACCGAGCAGATCCGGGATCCCTCTGATGACCAAGAGACCGAAAAAATTGACATCACGATATCTGCCCCGGCCCGAATCAAGCTTGAGCTAAAAACCGTTGACCAGGATCTGTTTGTCAATCTCAGCCAGATTCTGGGGAAAAATTATTTCAACAGTTTTGACGGCGCTAAATTTCTGGTGACCACCCCGGCGGTTGGCACGGATCAGTTGATCGCCCTGGCCCAAAAATTCTTGCCTGTGGTGGAACACAACCCGATAATCGAATTTCAATTGCGGCCCGATGTTCAATTTCATGACGGCCATACCTTGGATGCCCATGACGTCAAATTTACCTATGATGCCATCATGGATCCCCGAAACCTCTCGCCTCGCGTTTCCAGTTACGAGCCGGTCAAAGAGGTGGTGGTCACGGACCCGCTGACCGTGCGTGTTGTTTATAAACGACTGTATTCGCCGGCCATCGGATCATGGGCGATGGGCATCCTGCCCGAGCACCTCCTCAATGACGCCACCCTGAAAAAAGAAGCGCTGGCACTGGGCAAAGATCTGCAGTCCTTTTCGATGCGCCAAAGCAGCTTTAACCGGCATCCCATCGGATGCGGGCCCTTTGTGTTTCGTGAATGGGTGTCTGATCAATATATCATCCTCGATCGCTTTAATGAATACTGGGAAGGACCGCCTCATTATAAAAAATACGTCTTTCGCATCATTCCGGATCTGCTGACGCAGGAAATGGAGTTTTATGCCGGCACCATTGACAGTTACGGGGTTCAGCCGCATCAGGTCAAACGCTTGAAGGATGATCCCAATTTTCAGAGTTTTTCCGGCACCTCACTGGGCTTCTCCTACATTGGCTATAACATGCGACGGAAACCGTTTGATGATCGGCGGGTTCGGCAGGCCTTGAGCATGGCCATCGATGTCAACAAAATTATCGAATACGTGTTGTATAACCAGGGAGAGCGCATCACGGGCCCTTTTCCCAAACAGACCGATTTTTATAACCCCAATATCGAACCCGTGCCGTACGATCCAGAAGGCGCCTTAAAATTATTGGCAGAGGCCGGGTGGGCACGCAACGACCAGGGATGGCTTGAAAAAAATGGCCAGCGACTGCAATTTAAACTGATTACCAACAACGGCAATGACATTCGCAAGGCCATTCTGGCCATCGCTCAGGATTCATGGAAACAAATCGGTATCGATGTGCGCACCGATCTGGTGGAATGGGCGGTCTTTATTCAGGAACGGGTCAATAAATTGGATTTTGACGCCCTGGTTTTGGGCTGGTCCATGGGGATCGACCCCGATCTTTACCAGATCTGGCATTCCAGCCAGACCGGTTACAACCAGCTGAATTTTGTGGGCTTCAAAAACAACGAAGCTGACAATTTGATTATTAAAATTAGGCAGGAATACAATCACGCCCAGCTGGTCGAATACTGCCATCGGCTGCACGACATCATCGCCCAAGAGCAACCCTATACATTTCTATTTGTCAGCCGTTGGACCGCGATTCTGGACAAACGCATCGTGATCAAAGAATTTGATGATCAGGCCAATATCGCTTATCGCAAAATCACCCCGACCAAAACAGGCAACTATACCTTTCATTTCAACAAATGGATTAAACTGGCACAGGCGCCTGAATTTGCGCCCTAGTCAAGTTTAAGCAATGGTAGAGACGATGATATCATTTATCGGACGCAGTATCGTTCAAAAAATTATAACGCTGTTTTTTGTATCGATTGTCTCCTTTTTGATTATCCACCTGGCCCCCGGTGAACCCAGCCAGGTGGATCCCATGAATCCGAAGTTCACACGCGAAATGGTGGAGCGCTTTCGCGAAGAATTTCATCTGGACAAGCCTCTGTACCGGCAATATCTCTATTTTTATCGCGACCTGTTCAGCGGCAAAACCATTTCCTGGAAAGACAATCAGCCGGCCTTTAAAAAGATATTGGAACGATTTTTAAACAGTTTGCCCCTGTTTATTGTCGGCACCATCCTGACCTGGACGATCTCATTTCCGGTGGGCATCCGTTCGGCCATCTTCAGAGGCGGCATTTATGACCGCAGCTCTACGTTTTTTTCATATCTTCTCATTTCGATTCCTGGTTTTTTCTTCGCCTATATCCTGATCATGTTTGTGGTCAACCAGTTTCATGTGCCGGTCATCGGTATGGAAACGTTCGGCATCGGCGAGACCTCCGGCTTTAATCGAATCATGGACCGCATCTGGCATCTGTTGCTGCCTTCTCTGTTGGGGGCCACCGCCGGTATTGCCGTGCTATCGCGCTTCGTTCGCAGTCAAATGCTTGAGGTCGAAGGCCAGGATTATGTGCGCACGGCCAAAGCCAAGGGGCTGGCGCCCGATCAAGTCCATTATAAGCATGCCCTGCGCAACGCCCTGCTGCCGTTTGTGACCATGTTTGGCCTGATTCTGCCCGGTCTGATCGGCGGCTCGGTAATTATTGAATCCATATTTGCCTGGCCCGGTATGGGCCGAATGGCTTATGAAGCGATCCTGGCACGCGATTATCCGATTATTTTAACCCTTAACTTTGTCTCTGCAGTGCTGGTACTGATCGGCACCTTTATTTCAGACCTGCTCTATATGGTGGTAGACCCCAGGATTCGGTTGTAATGGAACATACAGATACAGACATGCAAAATATCCAGTTGGATGAACCGCTGGCACCCAAACGCACCCGCCTGGAGGAGTTTTGGCGGCTTTTCAAACAAAACAGGTTGGCGATAGCCGGCATGGTCTTTTTCATTGTCTTTTTCTTCCTGGCCATTGCCGGTTTTGCGCTAACGCGCGGCAACACGCCGGTTCTGGATCCCGCTCTGGTGCGCTTACAG